>JACKKG010000001.1:900000-1017500 GCA_020637515.1 Rhodobacter sp.
ATCCACGTCGGCGTCGGTCATGATGACGATCTTGTGGTAGCGCAGCTTGGACAGGTCGAATTCGTCCCGCCCGATGCCGGTGCCCATCGCGGTGATGAGCGTGCCGATTTCCTGGCTGGACAGCATGCGGTCAAAGCGCGCGCGTTCCACGTTCAGGATCTTGCCGCGCAGCGGCAGCACGGCCTGATTGTGGCGCGAGCGCCCCTGTTTGGCCGACCCGCCGGCCGAGTCCCCCTCGACCAGGAACAATTCGGACTTGGCAGGGTCGCGTTCCTGGCAATCCGCCAGCTTGCCGGGCAGGCTGGCCACGTCCAGCGCCGTCTTGCGCCGGGTCAGGTCGCGCGCCTTGCGGGCGGCCTCGCGGGCCAGGGCGGCCTCGATGATCTTGCCGACGATCTGGCGGGCCGGGCCGGGGTTTTCCTCGAACCACTCGCCCAGTTTCTCGTTCACCAGGTTCTCGACCGCCGGGCGCACCTCGCTCGATACCAGCTTGTCCTTGGTCTGGCTGCTGAACTTGGGATCGGGCACCTTGACCGACAGCACGCAGGTCAGCCCCTCGCGCGCATCGTCGCCGGAAAAGGCGATCTTTTCCTTTTTCGCGATTCCGCTTTCTTGCGCGTATTTGGTGATCGTTCGGGTCAGCGCGCCGCGGAAACCGGCCAGATGGGTGCCGCCGTCGCGCTGCGGGATGTTGTTGGTAAAGGGCAGCACGGTCTCGTGGTAGCTGTCGTTCCACCACATCGCGACTTCGACGCCGATGCCGTCCTTTTCCCCTGAAATGAAGATCGGCTCGGGCATCACAGGTTGCTTCGAGCGGTCAAGGAAGCGCACGAATTCGCGCACGCCGCCCTCATAGCAGAATTCGGATTTCAGGGATTCGGCGGGGCGCTCGTCCTCGATGACGATCTGCACGCCGCTGTTGAGGAACGCAAGCTCGCGCAGCCGGTTCTCCAGCGTCTTGAAGCTGTATTCCAGGTTCGAAAAGGTCCCGTCGGGTCGGTTCGTCTTTGCCGCGGCAAGGAAGCGCACCTCGGTGCCCTTCTCGCCCTCGGCGGCGGGGCCGACGGCGCGCAGATGTTCGGTCGTGTTGCCGTTTTCAAAGCGCGCGACCCATTCCTGGCCGCCGCGCCAGATGCGCAGTTCCAGCCAGTCGCTGAGGGCGTTCACAACGGACACGCCGACGCCGTGCAACCCGCCCGAAACCTTGTAGCTGTTCTGGTCGAATTTGCCGCCCGCGTGCAACTGGGTCATGATGACCTCGGCCGCCGAGACGCCTTCCTCGGTGTGGATGTCGGTGGGGATGCCGCGCCCGTTGTCGCGCACGGACACGCTGTTGTCAGCGTGAATCTTCACGGAAACGCGGGTCGCATGGCCGGCCAGAGCCTCGTCGATGCCGTTGTCCACGACTTCGTAGACCATGTGGTGCAGGCCTGAGCCGTCATCGGTGTCGCCGATATACATCCCCGGACGCTTGCGAACAGCGTCCAGGCCCTTGAGAACCTTGATGGAATCCGCGCCGTATTCCTCGCGCGGGGCGGGTTGAGCCGTCATGCCGTCCGTCCGTGATTATCCTGCACGACTGATAGCGGATTCCGGGGGGGTTGTCACGCGCGGGACACAAGATTTGGGGCATTGGCGCCTATTGTCGTGCCAATTGCGCGACCGCGCTCACCGATCCGTCGGGATAGGTCCATTCGATCAGCAGACCCTGCCGCCCGTCGCTGCGGATCATGACCCTCAGGTCGTCGGCGCACAGCGTCCGGCCGGCAACCAGATGCTCGGTCGCGAACAGTCGTCCGTCGGATTCGGACCCCAGTGTCCAATACGCTGAACAGGGGAAATCGGGGTAGTCCACCACCGCGCCGTCGGGCCTGAGGAACAGCGTCATCGCCCAGCGCGTGCCGCCGGTTTCGATCCCGTCGCCGCGCCAGATCCCGGTGAACCGCGAGGCCAGGGATTGGGCGGCGGCGGGTTGGGCCAGCATGGCAAGGATCAGCGCGAGTCGGAACATGGCGGAACCGGGGGCAAGGGGCGGGATCGAGGCGTCCAGCGTTCACCCCCGGGGCCCGTCCGTCAACCCTCAGGTGAACGGGATGACCAGGCCCACCAGGATCAGCAACCCGCCCGAGACCATGTTCAGCCGGGCCAGCGCGCGCGGGCTGCGCAAAAGCTGGCGCGCGCGGTGCAGGAACAGCGCCAGCCCCAGATTGCCCAGCATCGGCACCGTCGCCGATACACCGATGATGGCCGCGATATCGGCCCCGGTGACGCGGCTCAGATCGAAGAAACCGGGCAACACGCCCATGTAGAACAGGATCGCCTTGGGGTTGCCGATCACCGCCGCCACACCGACGGCGAACCCGGGCAGGATGCCGGGCCGGGTCATGCGGCTGTCGGCGTCGGGCGCCCGGGCCGGCGCGCGGATCAGCAGCACCCCCATGACCAGGAACACCCCCGCCGCGATCCAGCGCAGCGCCGACAGGAAACCGCCATAGAGCGACAGGATCCAGCTCAGGCCAAAGATCGCGCAGAGCGGCCAGACCAGATCGCCCAGCGCGACGCCGATCGCCAGGGGCCAGGCGGCGGCCATGCCGCCCGACAGCGCCCGCGCGGTCAGCGCAACCCAGACCGGGCCGGGGATCGCCCACAACACCGCCATGCCGCCGGCATAGAGCAGCAGCTCCTGCAAGGTGACGGTCATGCCAGCCGACCCTCTGCATCGAGGGGCCAGAACGGGTTGTGCGCCAGCTCCCAGACGTGGCCGTCGGGGTCCGCGAAATAGCCCGAATAGCCGCCCCAGAAAACCGCCCTGGGGGATTTCAGCGCGGTGGCACCGGCGGCGAGCGCGCGGGCAAAGGCGGTGTCCACCTCGGCCGGGGTGGCGAAATTCTGTGCCAGGGTGATCGCGCCCGTGCCAAGCGCCACCCCGGGCCGGCCCTGATCCTCGGCCAGTGCATCGCGGCCGAACAGCGCCAGTTTCATCCCGCCGATGTCATAGAACACCACGCCGGGATTGCGGTCGTCGCCCTGCCAGCCGAGCGCGCCATAAAAGGCCTTTGCGCGGGGCAGATCGGCAACGCCCAGGGTGACGAGGGTGATGCGCTGCGGGGTCATGGCAGGGGAACCTCTTCGATCCGCGACTGGCCGGCGGTTTCGGTGACGTGAAAGGCCTGCGCGCGGTCGCGCAGCGGGGTGAACAGTTCGGGCCCGGTGCCCGTAAGGAACGCCTGGGCGCCCAGCGCGCAGAGCGCATCATACAGGGCGCCGCGCCGCCCCTCGTCCAGATGCGCGGCAACCTCGTCCAGCAGCAGGATCGGCGCCAGCCCCTGATCGCGGGCCAGCGCGCGGGCATGGGCCAGAACCGTGGCGATCAGCAACGCCTTCTGTTCCCCGGTCGAGCATTGCGCCGCCGGCATCCCGCGCGCCACCCACAACGCCGACAGGTCCGCGCGATGCGGCCCCACCAGGCTGCGCCCGGCCTGCATGTCGCGCCGCCGCCCCTCGGCCAGGGCGCGGGCCAGATCGGTTTCGCTGTCGGGCGATTCGTCCTGAAGCCCGAGATCGGCCTGCGGGAACGGGCTGTCGGGGTCGCTGGCGCCGGCCAGCCGGTCCAGCGCATCGCGGCGGTTGCGCGTGACCTGCGCCCCGCACAGCGCCATGCGCTGTTCCAGCGCCAGATACCAGGCCGCGTCCGCGACCCCCTCGCGCAGCAGGCGGTTGCGCTCACGCATGGCCTTTTCGTAGCCCAGCGCGGCCTCGGCGTGGTCGGGGGTGAAGCCCAGCACCAGCCGGTCCAGGAACCGGCGGCGGCCCTCGGCGCCCTCGATCCAAAGGCGGTCCATGGCGGGGGTCAGCCACAGCATCGGGGCCAGCTGCCCCAGCGCGGATTGCGGCTGCGTCTTGCCGTCGATGCGCACGCTGCGGTTCTGGTCGGGGCGGGCCTCGGTCAGCAATTCATGCGGGGTGCCGTTGCGCTGAAGCTCGGCCTCGATGCGCCAGCCCAGCCCCGCCTGCCGGCCGATCAGATCCTCGGGCGCGGCGCGCCTGAGCCCGCGCCCGGGGGACAGAAGCGATACGGCCTCAAGCAGGTTGGTCTTGCCCGCCCCATTGTCGCCGAACAGCGCCACCGGCCGGCCATCGAACGCCGCCTGCACGCGCGGATGCGAGCGGAACTGCGACAGGGTGAGGCGGGACAGATGGAGCGTCATGGAACCCCGGCGGGCTGCTGGGCCCGGGCAAGAGGGGCCTTGCCCCCCTCTTCGGCTGCGCCGAATTCACCCCGCAGAGACGTCGCGGCAGATGAAAGGCGCGGTGGCGTCAGACCCGCATCGGCATCACGACATAGACCGCCGATGTATCCGACCCCTCGCGCACCAGCGCCGGGTCGCCCGAGGCATTCAGCAGGAACACGGCATTCTCGCGGTCGATCTGGCTGGCGATTTCCAGCAGATACTTGGCGTTGAAGCCGATCTCGAGCCGTTCGTCACCATAGGCCACGACCAGCTCTTCCTGGGCCATGCCGCTGTCGGGCGAGTTCACCGTCAGCGTGACCTTGTCTTCCTCGAGGATCAGCTTCACCGCGCGCGAGCGTTCCGAGGACACGGTCGCCACCCGGTCCACCGCCTTGGCGAATTCGCTGGCGTCCACTTCCAGACGCTTGGTGTTGCCGGTCGGAATGACGCGGGTGTAGTCGGGAAAGGTGCCATCGATCACCTTGGACGTCAGCGCGATTTCCGAGGTGGCAAAGCGCACCTTGGTTTCGCTGACCGAAATGGCGATGTCGGCTTCCTCGTCCTCCAGCAGCTTGCGCAGTTCATTCACCGTCTTGCGCGGCACGATCACGCCGGGCATCCCCTCGGCGCCCGGGGGCAGGGGCGCGTCGATGCGGGCCAGGCGGTGCCCGTCGGTCGCGACGCAGCGCAGCACGCGGCCCTCCTCGCCCTCGGCGACATGCAGGTAGACGCCGTTCAGGTAATAGCGCGTTTCCTCGGTCGAGATCGCGAATTTCGATTTCTCGAACAGGCGGCGCAGCATTCCGGCCTTGGCGCCGAAATTCGT
The DNA here is from genome assembly GCA_020637515.1 of Rhodobacter sp. Taxonomy (NCBI): domain Bacteria; kingdom Pseudomonadati; phylum Pseudomonadota; class Alphaproteobacteria; order Rhodobacterales; genus Rhodobacter; species Rhodobacter sp. The sequence goes on from JACKKG010000001.1 coordinate 905,059, forward strand.
CTGGTATTCGGACGACGCCATGACCGGGAAATCCTCGCGCGGGAGGGTCGCCAAGGCAAAGGTCGATCGCCCGGCCTCGACCGTGAGGCGCCCGGTGCGGGGATCGTCGGTCAACGAGACCAGCGCGCCGTCGGGCAACTTGCGCACGATCTCGTGCAGCATGACGGCCGACACCGTGGTCGCGCCGGCGCGTTCGACCATCGCGGGGGCCTTGTCCACGACCTCGATATCCAGGTCGGTGGCGCGGAACGATACGCTGTCGCCCTCGGCCTCGATCAGCACATTCGCGAGGATCGGAATGGTGTTGCGCCGCTCGACCACGGATTGCGCCTGGCTGACGGCCTTCAGCAGCGTTGCGCGTTCGATGCTCAGCTTCATCGCGATGCCCTCCGACACATGAGGCCGGTGCCGACAGGTGCCGGCCCGGCCAGTCTTGTTCTGTTCCTGTTTGTTTGCGGCCCTTTGCGGGCCGCGTCAAGGTCAGCTTTCCAGAAGCCGGCGCAAGAGAACCAGGTCCTCGCTCAACTGCGAATCGGTTGCGCGCAGTTCCTCGACCTTGCGCACGCCGTGCAGGATGGTGGTGTGATCGCGGCCACCGAAGCGGCGGCCGATCTCGGGCAGGGACCGGGTTGTCATGTGCTTGGCCAGATACATGGCGATTTGCCGGGGCCGGGCGATGGTGCGCAAACGCTTGGGGCCGATCATGTCGGACAGGCGAATGTTGTAGTGCTCGGCCACCTTGCGCTGGATTTCCTCGACCGTGACCTTGCGCTCCGACGAGCGCAGGATGTCGGCCAGACAATCCTGCGCCAGGTCCAGCGTCACCTCTCGGCCCAGCAGCGAGGCCAGCGCGAACAGCCGCGTCAGCGCGCCTTCCAGCACCCGCACGTTGGTGGTGATGCGATGCGCCAGGAATTCGAGAACGTCGCCCGCGATCGCCACATCGCCATAATTGGCGCGGTTCTGGTCCACCTTCTGTTGCAAGATGCCCAGCCGCAATTCGTAGTCCGTCGGGTGCAGATCCACCACCAGCCCCGAGGACAGCCGGCTCTTGATCCGCTCCTCGAGATCCTTGATCTCGCCCGGTGCGCGGTCGGCGGAAATCACGATCTGCTTGTTCTGGTCGATCAGCGCATTGAAGGTATGGAAGAATTCTTCCTGCGTGGATTCCTTGCCGGCGATGAACTGGACGTCATCGACCATCAGGATATCGACCGAACGGAACAGGCTCTTGAAGTCCATGATCTGCTTTTCGCGCAGCGCCTGCACAAAGCGATACATGAACTGTTCGGCACTCAGGTAAAGGACGCGGGCCTCGGGGTTGCGGGCCTGCAATTCCCAGGCGATGGCGTGCATGAGATGCGTCTTGCCCAGCCCGACCCCGCCATACAGGAACAGCGGGTTGAACACCGCGGCGCCGCCCTCGGCCACGCGGCGCGCGGCGGCATGGGCCAGGGCATTGGGTTTGCCCACCACGAAATTGTCGAAGGTAAAGCGCGAATCCAGTGCCGCGCCGGGCAGGTCGTCATCGGCGCGCGCCGCGCCCGCGGGACGCGCGGCGGGTTCGACCGTGGCCAGCGTGCGTTGAACGCGCTCTTGCGACTGCGCGCTGCGCGCCAGCACCGTGATCTCGATGCGGTGCGCGACCGAATCGCGGACATTCAGCGCACCGACGATCTGGTCGGCATAATTGCGCGTCACCCAGTTGGCGATGAAATTGGTCGGCGCGCTCAATTGTGCGACGCCGCCGTCGATTCGCGTCAGCTCCAGAGGGGCGATCCAGGTCGTGAAATTGTTGTCGCCGACCAATCTCCGAAGTTTGTTTTTCGCATCGCCCCACACACCGTTTGTCATTCTGTCCCGACCCATGGCCCGCTAAAAAAACGCGGGTTCTTCCAGTTCTTGTTTGTTTGGCCCGGTTTCCCCGGGTTCCTCTGATGCGACCCAAACCCCACGGCCCGGCAGCGGGCCATGCTGACAGCGTCGGGGGGTCGGCTTCGTTCCCGGAAACGCAAGGGGCGCCTGCGCAAAACAGACAACAGCAAGCAGCGCGGACCGGTTGGTCCGTTCGGGCACGACACCGCGTTTCAGGCGACCCCCCCAGGGCTTTGTGAATCGCAAGGGCACGCTAGCAACAGGTCCGCGGGCGCGTCCACCGAACAACTTGCTTGACAGCGCCTGTTGCAAAAAGGAATCGGACCAGCGTGGGTTTCGTGCCACAGAGGCCCCTGGACCGGCATGAAAAAAGCGCACCCGAGGGCGCGCTTTTTCTTTTAATTTTAAGAACTTGATCGCGTCGGATCAGGCGTTCAGGGCCTTAACGCGCGACGCCAGGCGCGACATCTTGCGCGCGGCGGTGTTCTTGTGCAGCACGCCCTTCGAGACGCCCCGCGCCAGTTCCGGCTGAACCTCAAGCAGCGCCGCCTTGGCGACCGCGGCATCGCCCGAGGCGATCGCTTCTTCCACCTTGCGCAGATAGGTGCGGATGCGCGAACGGCGGGCTTTGTTCACTTCAAAGCGGGCTTCGTTCTGGCGCGCGCGCTTCTTGGACTGGGGCGTATTGGCCATGTCTGGGCTCTTTCCGGGTCTGTTACAATATCGTTGCACACAGACCCGCCGATCCATCGGGATCAGGTCGATTCTTGCCTAAGCGGGCCCACGCGCATGTGAGGGCGGCATATAGGCCAATGCCGGCGGAAAGGAAACAGGAAAGTTGGCGCCCCGGGGCCCGCAAACGGTATGGACACGCCTGACAGGGTCCCGCACAGTTGGGGACAGGCCCGCAGCGGGCCCAGGCAAGCCGAAACCCGGAGGGGGCGCCCGCGCCATGCAGATCCGACGACTCACCGGCACGATCGGCGCCGAAATCCTGGATGCGGACCTGCGCCGCGACGACGACGCGGCCGCGATTCGGGCGGCCTTTGTCACGCATTCCGTCGTGGTGATCCGCGATCAGCGTCTGACCCCTGAGGACCATCTGGCCTTTGCCCGCCGCTTTGGCCCGATCAACGTCAACCGGTTCTTTGCCGCCCACCCTGAGCATCGCGAAATCGCCCTGGTGCTGAAGGAACCCGACCAGACCGGCGCCATCGGCGAGGAGTGGCACACCGACCACGCCTATGACAGCGCGCCGGCGATGGGGTCGATTCTGCACGCGATCGAGACCCCGCCCTATGGTGGCGATACCGTCTTTGCGTCGATGGGCGCGGCCTATGAGGGCCTGTCCGAACGGTTCCGCGCGATGATCGCAGGGCTCAGCGCCTGGCATTCCTCGCGCCATGTGTTCGGGGACACGCAGAAGGACACCGATTCGGTCCGCAGCGGGCGGGTCGGGAACGCGGCCGCCGCCACGCAGGATTCGCTGCATCCCGTCGTGATCCGGCACCCGCTGTCGGGCCGCAAGGGGCTGTTCGTGAATCCTCAGTTCACCACCCGGATCGACGGACTGTTGCCGCTGGAATCCGAGTCCGTTCTGGGCGCGCTCTATCGGCACTGCCAAAAACCCGAGTTCCAGTGCCGCGTGTCGTGGCGGGCCGGCGACGTGACCCTGTGGGACAACCGCGCCACCTGGCACAAGGCGATCAACGACTATCAGGGCCACCGGCGGCTGATGCATCGGGTCACGGTCGAAGGCGTGCCCCTGACCGCTGCCTGAACGACAAAGGCCGGGCGAGGGGCCCGGCCTGGTGTTCAACGGTCGCGGAACTGCGCTTCGCGCTTTTCCAGAAAGGCGCTCATGCCCTCTTTCTGGTCCTCGGTGTTGAACAGCGCGTGGAAGATGCGGCGCTCGAACAGGATGCCTTCGCGCAGCGTGGTCTCATAGCTGCGGTTCACGGCCTCTTTCACAACCTTGGTGGCGATGCCCGACTTCGACGCGATTTTCTGCGCCGCCGCCATCGCCTCGTCGATTAGTTTCTTGGCGGGGACAACACGGCTGACCAGGCCCGAGCGTTCGGCCTCGTCCGCATCCATGAAGCGGCCGGTCAGGTGCATGTCCATTGCCTTGGACTTGCCGACAAAACGCGTCAGACGCTGGGTGCCGCCAATGCCCGCGACGACGCCCAGGTTGATCTCGGGCTGGCCGAACTTGGCATTGTCGCCGGCAATGATGAAATCGCACATCATCGCCAGTTCGCAGCCACCGCCCAGCGCGTAGCCCGCGACGGCGGCGATGATCGGCTTGCGAACGGCCAGCAGGGCGTCGGTTTCCGGGGTGAAAAAGTCCTCTTCGAACATCTCGACGAAGCTTTTCTTCGACATTTCGCTGATGTCGGCCCCGGCGGCAAAGGCCTTTTCGGACCCGGTCAGGACGATGCAGCGCACCTTGTCGTTCTTGTCGGCCGCCCTGAGCGCATCGGCCAGTTCGCCCAGCAATTGCGAATTCAGCGCATTCAGCGCCTCGGGCCGGTTCAGACGGATCAGCGCAACGTAATGCGCGACCTCGACCACAATCGTTTCATACGCCATGAGGGGTTCCCTTTGGTCGTTTCCGCGCCCGTGCATATCAGGATGAGGCGGGCGATCAAGCTATCTCTGACAGGCGGGGCAGTAGTAGGTCGAGCGCCCGCCCTGCACGATACGGCGGATGGTCCCGTGGCAGTCCGGCGTCGGGCAGGGGGCGCCCTCGCGGTCGTAGACGCGAAAGGAATGCTGGAAATAACCCAGTTCGCCATCGGCCTGCCGATAGTCCCGCAGGCTTGAGCCGCCGGCGGTGATCGCCTCGGTCAGGACGGTGCGGATCTCTTGCGCCAGCCGGTCCAGCCGCGCGCGGCCGATCCGCCCGCCCGCGCGTTCGGGGTGGATGCCGGCCCGGTTCAGGGCCTCGCACACATAGATGTTGCCCAGCCCCGCGACCAACCGCTGATCCAGCAGCAACGCCTTGATGGGCCCCTTGCGCCCCTTGAGTCGTGCGGCCAGATGATCGGCCGAGAACCCGTTGCCCAAGGGTTCCGGCCCCAGCGCGGCCAGCAACGGGTGGCTTTCCAGGCCGGCCGTGGCCATCAGGTCCATCGCGCCGAAACGTCGCGGGTCGTTGAAGGTGATGCGCGCGCCGCCTTCCATGTCCAGCACGACATGATCGTGTTTCTCGGCCACCGGGTGGGTGTGGTGGAACTGCCCCGGCACAAAGGGCGCGGTCAGGCCAGACACCGTCATCCGCCCCGACATGCCCAGATGGATCAGCAGCGTTTCGCCGGTGTCCAGGTCGGCCAGGATGTATTTCGACCGCCGGCGCAGGCGCTCGACGCGCGCCCCGGTCAGCCGTTCGGCCATGCGCGGCGGAAAGGGCCAGCGCAAGTCGGGGCGGCGGATGTCGGCGCGCGCGATGCGCTGGCCCTCCATCGCCGGGGACAGCCCGCGGCGGACGGTTTCGACCTCGGGCAGTTCGGGCATTGCGGGACCTCGGCGCGGGTGGGCACGGGGCCAACCTATCCGCCCGCGTCGCCGCCGACAACGGCGCGCGCCCGTGGCCGCCGTCACCCGCGGGCGTCCCGGTCGCATTGTGAGACCGGCCAACCTCGGCTAAGGAGGGGCAACGCGCAAGATCACGGTGGCAGCATGAGCCCGACGGACCAGACCCGCACCACGCATTTCGGTTTCCAGACCGTGGACGAGACCCGCAAGGCCGGCATGGTCCACGGGGTCTTTTCCTCGGTCGCGTCGAAATACGATGTCATGAACGACCTCATGAGCTTCAGCATTCACCGGGTCTGGAAGGACGCGATGATGGATTGGCTTGCGCCGCGCGGGGGTCAGCATCTGCTGGACGTCGCCGGCGGGACCGGCGATGTGGCCTTTCGGTTCCTGCAACGCGCCGGCGACACGGCGCGGGCGACGGTCCTCGACATGACCGCGCCGATGCTGGACGAGGGTCGCAAACGGGCCGAGGCCGAACGGATGGCCGACCGGCTGGACTGGGTGGTGGGCGATGCCATGGCCCTGCCGTTCGCGGCGAACACCTTTGACGCCTACACGATCAGCTTCGGTATCCGCAACGTCGTCCGCATCCCGGACGCCCTGACCGAGGCCTACCGCGTGCTGAAACCCGGCGGGCGGCTGATGGTGCTGGAATTCAGCCAGATCCCGAACGATCTGATGCAGAAGGTCTACGACCTCTATTCCTTCAACATCATCCCGCGCATGGGGCAGGTCGTGGCGGGGGACCGCGACAGCTATCAGTATCTGGTCGAATCGATCCGCAAATTCCCCGATCAAGAGACCTTTGCGGCAATGATCCGGCAGGCAGGCTTCGGGCAGGTGAAATACCGCAACCTGACGATGGGGATCGCCGCGCTGCATTCCGGATGGAAGATCTGACGTGAAGGGCCCGCACAACCTCTGGCGGCTGATCCGCACGGGCGCGACGTTCGAACGAACCGGCGCGATGCGCGTCGTCCTCGAGGCGATGAATGTCCCGCCGCGCCTGCGGTTCGTCGCGCGGGTCATGGGTTGGCCTTTTGCCTGGCTGGGACACAAGGGCGATCCGGCGCTGCCCCCCGTGACCCGGGCGCTGACCGCGCTGGGCCCGGCCTATATCAAGTTCGGGCAGATCCTTTCGACACGGCCCGACATCGTCGGTCTGGATCTGGCGAACCAGCTTCGCTACCTGCAGGACAAGCTGCCACCCTTCCCGACCGCGCAGGCGCGCCAGATGATCGAGGACGCGCTGGAACAGCCCGTGGATACGCTGTTTTCCGAGTTCTCGGAACCCGTGGCCGCGGCCTCGATCGCGCAGGTGCATCGCGCGCGCGCCGCCGAAACCGGCGCGGATGTCGCGGTCAAGGTGCTGCGCCCCGGCATTGTCAGGGCGTTCCGGCGCGATCTGGACGCCTTCTACCTGGCCGCCGGGATCATCGAACGCTTCCTTCCCTCGACCCGGCGGTTGCGGCCGACCGACGTGATCGCCCATTTCGAGGGCGTGGTCATGGGTGAACTGGACCTGCGCCTGGAAACCGCCGCCGCCGCCGAATTCGCCGCAAACACCGAAGCCGACGCCGGGTTTCGCGTGCCGAGCCCGGTGTGGAGCCTGTCGGCGCGCAGCGTGATGACGCTGGGCTGGGCCGAGGGGGTCTCGCTGGGCGACAACGCGGCCATCGACGCGCTGGGCGTGGACCGGATCGAGCTGGGCGAACGGGTGCTGCGGCTGTTCCTCAGCCACGCGCTGCGCGACGGCTATTTCCACGCCGACATGCATCAGGGCAACCTGAAGGTCGCGCCGAACGGTGACCTGATCGCCTATGATTTTGGCATCATGGGGTCGATCGACGAGTACACCCGCCGGGTCTATGCCGAGATCCTCTACGGTTTCATCCGCAAGGACTACCGCCGTGTTGCCGAGGTGCATTTCGAAGCCGGCTATGTCCCCGCCGACCGCGACATCGACGAATTCGCGCGCGCGCTCAGGGCGGTCGGCGAGCCGATCTTCGGGATGCAGGCGGACCGGATCTCGATGGCGCGCCTGCTGAATTATCTGTTCGACGTGACGGAACGGTTCGGAATGCAGACCCGGACCGAGCTGATCTTGTTGCAGCGGACGATGGTTGTCGTCGAAGGGGTCGCGCGGTCGCTGAACCCGTCGATCAATATCTGGACCGTCGCGCAGCCGGTGGTCGAGGATTACATCCGCACCAATCTGGGGCCGGCCGCGTTGATGCGCGATCTGGCGCGGGCGGCCCAGGTTCTGGGCCGGTTCGGACCGCATCTGCCCAGTGCGATCGAACAGGCCCTCATCGGTCTGCGCACGCCGCGGCAGGCGCCCGAACCGCGGCGCGATCTGTCCGCGCTGGCATGGTTCCTGGCGGGTGCCGGGCTTGCGGGTGTGGTGGCCCTGACCGCGCTGCTGATCTGAACCGCGGCCCGTCGGGTCCTGGCCGATCATGCGGCCGGGCGGCGCAATCCGGTCACGCTCGCGCTGTCCACCATCAGGCCACCCGGCATGACCAGCATCGTCGCGCCGTTTTCATAACGCGCTTCCAGCACCGGGACATAGGCCGCGACCGGCTGGGTATCCAGAATCGAATCTCCCTGCCGCGATTCCACCTCGAACGTGTAGGTGCCGTCGGGCAGGGGCGAGCCGCTGCTGTCGAGCCCGTCCCATTGGTAGCTTTGCAACGCCGGGTCGATCGCGCGGCTATCGACGATCGCCCCGGTCGAATCGCGCACGATCAGCGTCGCCGAATCCGCCCCCAGTGCCGGGTCCGGCGCCAAGGCGACGGGGTCGCCGCCATACCAGGCGCCGCCGAACACGCGCGCCTCCATACCGACCCAGGACCCCAGGTCCGACAGCCCGCCCTGGCCCAGCATCGCGTTCAGCAACTGGTTGGTGAAGGTTTGCTGCTCGACCCCGGCAAAGGTGGCGAGCTGCACTGCGAAATCCGAGGCATCCATCGGGTTCAGCGGGTCCTGGTTCTGCATCTGAACGGTCAACATGTTGAGAAACGTCAGATAGTCCGACTGATTGGTCGATGTCTGTGCACCGGCTGCGGCGCCGCTGGTGCTGAACGATGAGGTGATCTGCATGGAGGGTCTCCGGTCAAAGGCGAAGGTCGAGGCGGTCGGTTGCAACCCTCTCGGGCCGGTGGGTGGCCGGGCGGGGCGGGTCGGTCGTTACCCCGCCCGGCATCGTGTCACGTTGTTCGGGCGCAGCGTGGCCCTGTTGGGCCTGGCCCTGCGAGGTGTGGCCCTGCCCGGCCTGCCCGCCGTCGAAGCGCAGCGAAATCTGGCTGTGTCCCAGCGCGCGCAGATCGGATTCCAGCGCGGCGATGTGGCGGCGCATCAGGTCCAGCGTCTCGGGTCGGTCGGCGTGGATCACCAGCAGGCTGCCCTGATCGTGACTGACCAGCTTCAGTCGGACGGGCCCCAGTTCCTCAGGGTCGAGGCGCAGTTCGAACCCGGGGCCATCCCGCTCGGGCATCGCGGCGCCGATCTGGCCTGCGACATGGCGCAGAATCTCGGCCTGATTGGCCGGCGCGGTCAGCGACAGCGACGGCGTCGGGTTGTGGGGCGCGGGCGCGGTCAGCGGATCGCCACGCAAGGGTGGCAAATCGTTGGCCGGAATGCCGTCCCCGGTGGTGCCGGTGTCGCGTGCGGGGGCGGATTGTTCGGTCTGGCGGATCTTGTGCGGGGCGGCGATGGGCGTGGCGGGTGGCATATCGGGGCGCCTGTCGGCAACGATGCCGGTGTCAGGCGGGGTGTCGGGCCGGGGGGCAGCCGGGGGCGGGACCGGGCCGGTGGGGTCGGCCGCCCCGGACACCGGGCCAGAGGCCGGCAGGGGCGCGGCCCGTGGTGCCGCGCGCGGCTGCGGCGCCATGGCGGGCAGCAAGGTGACCCGATATTCCGCCCCTGAAGGGAGGCGCGTGGGCACGGATCGCCCGGTCGCCGCGGGTTCGCCGCGATCTGGCGGCCCCGCGAGTGGGGCGGGAAACTCCGGGCTGTCCGGTGCGACCGGCAGGGCGTCGATCCGCGGGGTGGCGCTGCCGATGGGCACGGATGCGGGGATGCGGGGCAGGTCGGTGGCGGTCGTGCCCCGGCGTTCGCCCACCGGGTGCGTGCTGGCCGGCGGCGCAGGATCGGCGGGGGCGCTGCGCCGCAAGCTGGCGAAAACCGCCGCTGCCCGGCCGGGGCCGTCATCCGTTTCGGCGCGCACCCCGGGCGCCGCCCGTGGGATCGCGAGGGCTGGTCCCGCCGCCACGGCGCCCGGTTCCGAAGTGGCCGCCCCGTCGCCGGGCAGGGCCATTTGCGATGGGTCCACCATCGCGCGAGGGGGCACCTGAACGGGCATCGACCCGGCGATCACGCCGTCAGACCCGCGCGTGCTCGGGCGTGGGTCCGGCGCGATAGGGTCGGCCAGGTCCGGAACCGCGTCGCCGGACGGTTGGCGAGGTGTGCCCGCGGCGGGCAGCGGGATGGCCGCGTTTGCCCCGACCGGCGGCGGATCGTCGTCGGTGTCATTCGATTGCGGCGAATCATCGGGGGCCTGCGCATGATCCGGCGCGCCTGCCACATCTGGGGCCGGGGCCGTGGGTTGCCCCCAGGTTTCGCGCAACTGCATGAGAATCTTCTGGAAATCCGCACCTTTGAGCGATGGCCTTGGGGGCGGCGCGGTGGGCAGGACGGTGTCGGTCAGAATGGCGGGCAGCATGACGAGCCTCGGTCTTTCGGGTTCCTCCGGTCTACCAGCCGTTGGTTACCGCTTCTTTACCGGCATCGCCGATGCTGACCCCAGACGCAGAGGAGCCGCCATGACCGTGATTCCCCCGACCCTGACCTCTTCCCCGACCGGGCCCGCAGCCCGCGCGCCCGATGCCCTCAGGCGCAGCGCCGAAGCCCTGGAAAGCGCCTTTCTGGCCGAGATGCTGAAGGCGGCCGGCGTGTTCAAACCCTCGGAAACCATGGGTGGCGGCGCGGGCGAAGAGCAGTTCACCTCGTTCCTGGCCGACGCGCAGGCGCAGGCCCTGGTCGCACGCGGCGGCATCGGGCTGGCCGATTCGATCGAACAGGCATTGCGCGTGCGGGCGCAAGGCGCGCAACCGGACCCCTTGCGATGAGCCGGAGCGATCTGAAGCGCATGATCGCCGTGCTGGAGCGCGAACGCGCGGCGCTGGCCGCGGTCGATCTGCCGCAGCTGGAGCGTTTGATGCCCCGCAAGGCCGCGCTGCTCGCGCGGATCGAGGGGGACACCGTCGCCGATCCTGCCCTGCTGCAACGCATGGGCAACGCCGCCCGCCGCAATGCCCGCCTGTTCGAGGCGCTGATCGGCGGCATTCGCGATACCCGTGAACTGATCGCGCGGGTGCGCACGGGCGCGCGCGGGCAGACCTATGGCCGAAACGGTGCGCGGGCGATCCTGGACCCGCCATCGGGAACGGTGCACCGGCGCGCGTGACGCGGTTCAAGGGGCGGCCAGACGGGGCCGCCCCTTTGCATTCGCGGGGCTTTCCGGACCCCGGAGCGATGCGGGAATTTCGCGATGAATTTGAAGGAAATGCACCGTGACGGAGGGGTCACGATTAAGTCCATCTTAGCGAATCGCGGCGAGGGTTGCAGGGCACCCAGGGGGTGGCGCGCCGTCCGGGAACCCGGATCGCCGCAGGTCCAGAAAGGGCTTGGTCGCCGTTCGCGAGACGGCAAGCAACCGGCGTGAATACGCCATCAAGACAAGGGAATACCAATGTCCTCGATTCTGACCAACAACTCCGCCATGGTCGCGCTGCAGACCCTGCGCACGATCAACACCAACATGTCGAAGACCCAGAACGAGATCTCGACCGGCAAGTCGGTCTCGAACGCCCGCGACAACTCGGCGATCTGGTCCATCTCGAAGACGATGGAATCGGATGTGAAGGGCTTCAAGGGCATCGCCGACAGCCTGGCCCTGGGCTCGTCCACCATCGCTGTGGCGCGCTCGGCGTCGGAACAGATCACCGACCTTCTGACCGAGATCAAGGGCAAGATCGTTGCCGCCCAGGAAGACAACGTCGACCGTGACAAGATCCAGACCGATCTGTCGGCGCTGCGCAGCCAGATCTCGTCGATCACCGGCGCGGCGCAGTTCAACGGCCTCAACCTGTTGTCGAACCGCGAAAGCGGGGCCACGGTGGCCAATATCGTGGCCAACACCGGCACCGGCGCGGGCGTTCTGGGCTCTGGCAGCGTCAACATCCTGTCGTCGCTGGACCGCAGTTCCTCGGGGTCGGTGACGGCTTCGACGATCTCGGCGAGCAAGGCGGACCTGGGGATGCAGGCTTCGACCGCTGGCGTTGGCACCGACATCGCGGCCTCGGCGTTCACCGGCGCGGGCGCGATCACGGCCGGCAACACCGGCACGCTGACCGTCGCCGGCGACACCACAACCACCGCCCGCGCGGGCAACAAGGTGCTGGCGGGCGACACCTACACGATCGGTGGCCTGACCGGGATCTCGAACGCGGTGCGCTATGTGGCGCGCGACGGGGATACCGTCCAGGACATCGCGGCGAACCTGACCAACCGCCTGAACTTCGAGGCCGAATCGGCGGGTGTGAAGATCTCGGCCGCGCTGGGCTCGAACGGGGCGATCACGATCACGAACAACACCGCGGCCAGCATCACCACCACGGCCGGGGCGACCACGGCCGGAACGTCAGGCGGCGGGCTCGAGATCCTGAAGGATATCGATGTCTCGACCGAGAACGGCGCCAAGGCCGCCTTGTCCGCGATCGAGGGGCTGACGCAGACCGCAGTCGGCGCCGCGGCGGACTTCGGCTCGGTCCAGGGGCGAATTGACGTGCAGAGCAAGTATGTCAACAGCCTGATGGATTCGCTCAAGTCGGGGATCGGGTCGCTGGTTGACGCGGATATGGAGGAAACCTCGGCGCGGCTGCAGGCGTTGCAGGTGCAGCAGCAGCTCGGTGTTCAGGCGCTCTCGATCGCCAACCAGGCGCCGCAGAACATCCTCTCGCTGTTCCGCTGAGGACCCTGGGGGGCCGGGTCCTGACGACCCGGCCCCTTGCTCGCCGCCTGACCCCTGACTTCGCACAACGAGGCCCCCGATGAGCGTCGCCACACACGCGCACTCGACCTATGCCATTCACGCCGGAGCCCTGCGGACGCCGCGCGATATCGAATACGATGTCCTGGCCCGGATCACCGGCCGTCTGCGGTCCCATCTGCCGCACCCCAGGGGCCGCGTCGATGCGGCGCTGGCCGAGGTCCTGAACGACAATCGCCGCCTGTGGACCGCGTTTGCCTCGGACCTGGCGCATCCGGACAACAGCTTTGACGCCACCTTGCGGGCGCGTCTGTTCTATCTGGCGGAATTCACCCTGAAACACACCGCCGACGTTCTGAAAGGCGACGCCAGCGCCGATGTTCTGGCCGAGATCAACACCGCGGTGATGCGCGGCCTGCGCGGACAGGGAGCGGGCGCATGACCGGGCTGATCCTGAAACTCGCGCCCCATGAACGGGTGCTGATCAATGGCGCGGTGATCGAGAACGGCGAACGCCGCAGCCGACTGTCGATCGTCACGCCCAATGCGAACATCCTGCGTCTGCGCGATGCCATCCACCCCGAGGAGGTCAGAACGCCTGTGCGGCGCGTGGCCTATATCGCGCAATTGGTGCTGTCGGGCGATGCCGATCCTGACGAGGCCAGCCCGCAATTGTTGCGCGGGATCGAACAGCTGAGCCAGGTGATGACCGATTCCGACAGCCGGGGCCTGCTGGACCGGGCGACGCGCGCCGTTCTGAGCCAGGAATTCTACCCCGCGATGCGGCATCTCAGGGCGCTTTTGCCGCGCGAAGAGCGGCTCTTCGCGGCGATGCGGCAATGAGCTTCCAGCCGATCCTGCCCCTCGACGGTTATGTCGGCTGGCGCTTCTTGCAGCGCACCCTGGACAGCCAGCAGCGCAGCTTTGCAAACGCACCGGCCGCGCAGCGCGACGAGACCTATTATCGCGAGACAATCGCCAAGATTGGCAGCGCCGAGGAACTGGTCAAGGATCGCCGCCTTTTGCGCGTCACGTTGACCGCCTTCGGTTTGCAAGACGACCTGCCGAACCGCGCCTATGTGCAGAAGGTGCTGGAAAGCTCGGTCTATGACGACACCAGCTTTGCCAGTCGGCTGGCCGACAAGCGCTATCTGGCCATGGCCAAGGCGTTCAGCTTTGCCGACCGCACCGTTCCGCGCAATCAGTTGAGCGGGTTCGCCGACACCATCCTTGGGCAATACCGCGACCGGTCGTTCGAGATCGCCGTGGGGGACCAGAACGATTCGATGCGCATGGCGCTGGCCCTCGGGCGCGATCTGGGCGCCCTGGCCGCGCAGGACAGCAGCGAGGCGACGCGCTGGTATACCGTTCTGGGCACGCCCAACCTGCGACAGGTCTTCGAGACGGCCTACAATCTGCCGTCAAGCTTCGGCACGCTGGACATCGACCAACAGGTTCAGATCCTGAAAGATCGCACCGAACGGCTGACCGGGTCGAACACGATCGCGCAATTCACGGATCCCGCTGCCATCGACACGCTGACTCGGCGGTTCTTCCTGATCGGGCAGGTCGCGCAAATTCAGGCCGCCGGCACGGGCAACTCCGCGCTGACCCTGTTGCAAAGCGGGCAGGCATCGTTGAAGGCCATGCTGGGGCGATGACGCAGGCGTCGGGCACGCCGGCCCCTGTGGTGGCTGGCGCTGCGCGCTGGGCCCATGGCGTCGGCAAATCGCGCCGCCCACGATCATTTTCCCGGCATCGGCGGCCGGATTCATGGGTCATTTGCGCAAAATCAACGACCGGGACGCGCGGTCACGTTAAGATCATGGCGTGGGAAAGGAGCACGACAGCCATGACCATGTATCCGATCACGGCCCTGTGCCAGATGTGGCAAACCCAAGTTGAGCAGACCTTGCGGGTCTGGGCTTGGTGGGCACAATTCGTGCCGCAAGAAAGTGCAGCGGAACTGTCCGCCGATGCCGAGGCCGAGGCGCGCGCCTCGGCGCCCTCGGTGCAGACCAAGACGGCGCGCAAACGCGCCGCCGCGGCGGTCTGACCCCGGGGGCAAGGATCGCGCGGGCGGAACCCGTCGAGGGCCCGACCGTCGTGTTCACGGCCGGGCCGGGCTGCGCCTGTCGCGGCGCGGACGGTTGGGGACCGGCAAGCGGAGGCTGACGCAAGGCGGCGGTTGATCCCGCGAGCGGTGCGCGGGGGATCAAACGCCCGGATCACCTGCGCCGGCATCTTGGTTGCCCCCGGTCGTCACCCGCTTGCGACACCCGCTTTCGACGGGCGCTTGCGACAACCGCTTTCGACTGGCGTCGGAACCCGCCGTCCCGTCCGTACGGGCACGCGCGCCATCTTGGTCGCCAGCGTGCCGGTGGTGCCCCGTGTTCGATTCGCGAGCGATCGGGCCGTGCGCGGAAGCGCCGCCAGGGACGCCCGCGCCGATGCCGCGCCCGGATCGTTTCGATTGCCCGCTATTCGGCTGCCATGTCCAGCGCCTTGCCGCCCAGATCCAGCGCCGCCAGATCCCGCACCACGCCGCGCATGACCGCCTGAAAGGCGGGGAAATCCGCGCGCGGCTCGATGCGTGCTTCATCCATGTAGAGGCTGCGGTCGATTTCGATCTGAAGGGCGTGCATCCCCTGCGAGGGCCGGCCATAGCGCTGCACGACATAAGCCCCGGCAAAGGGGGCGTTGCGCGCGACGGTAAACCCCGCGCCGCGCAGGACGGATTCGACCGCCCGCACCACGTCGTCGCGCGCCGAGGCCCCCCAGCGGTCGCCAACGATGATTTCGGGTCGCGCCGCGCCACGCGCGACATGGCCCGAAAGGGCCTCGTGCGGCATCGAATGCATGTCGCACAGCAGCACCTGCCCGAAGCGGCGATGCTGTCGGCCCAGCAGGTCGGACAACGCGGCGTGGTAGGGCGCCCAATAGCACGCGATCCGGTCCCGGGCCTCGTCCAGGGTCAGCTTGCCGTGGTAGATCGAACGCCCGTTTGCCACCACCCGTGCCAGCACCCCCAGCCCCGAGGCGACGCGCGGGTTCAACCCGGCGCGGGGTGCCCCCTCGATCAGGGCGGGGTCCAGCTCGTCGTCGGCGCGGTTGAAATCGACATAGGCGCGCGGCACGTCGCTGTGGATCAACGCGGCGCCAAAGCGCGGGGCATCGGCCAGCAGCAGGTCCACGAACGCATCCTCGGACGAGCGCAGGACACGGGCGGTCACCTGCGCGCGATCCAGCAGATCGGTCGGATAGACCCGCCCAGAATGCGGCGAGGCGAAGACCACGCAAGAGCGCGCTTCGGCGGGTTCGACGATGTGGACCGGGGTCGGCATCTGCGGCATTCCTCTGCCCGAACTATAACGGCGAAAATTGCGCTGCGGAAAGCCCTTGAACATGACCGCGAGTCCTTTTATAGACCCGTCCACAGACGCGGCTTGCCCCTCGTGGTGGGCCGATGTTCCGGGCGCGTAGCTCAGTGGTAGAGCACTACGTTGACATCGTAGGGGTCACAAGTTCGAACCTTGTCGTGCCCACCATCGCCCTTTTTGGGGCAGGTGACCATCGCGCCCCCAGGCGAAAGCTGACGGGGCGTTAAAGTTTCAAGGCGCCTGGCGCCGCGAAGAGGAGAAGGCCGATGAAGGTCAGAAATTCGCTGCGCTCGCTCAAGCAGCGCCACCGCGATTGCCAGGTCGTGCGCCGCAAAGGCCGGATCTATGTGATCAACAAGACCCAGAAGAAGTTCAAGGCCCGCCAGGGCTGATCTCTTCGGGATCCGAATCAAGGGCCGCTCCGGGCAATCCGGCGCGGCCCTTTTCGTTGTCTGCGGGCGCGGCCCGATGCGTCAGCGCAGGATGTCCACCATCCCTTCGGCCATCAGGCGGGCCACGATCGACGGCGTCAGATAACCCGTGACCGGCAGGTCCGCGCTGCGCTGATAGCGGCGGATCGCGCGCCGGGTCTGGCGGTCGAACGTGCCGTCCACCGCGCCCGGTTCCAGCCCCAGCCGGTCCAGGCGCTGCTCGATGATCTGTTTCGAGAATGCGGGAAGATGCATCGCGTCTTCTTCGGCCTGGGCGGCGGCGGTGTCCACCTGGGGCTCACGCGGGCGGCGCAATTCCTCGATCCGGGTGTTGGCCTGGTCGGCAAAGGCGCCCTGCGGGAAGTCCTGCAAATAGGCGCGATAGGCCAGCACGGTATCGGCCTGCTGCGCCTGGTCCCAGGCGGCGCGGTCACGCGCCTGCGCGGCGGCCCGGCGTTGCGATTCGATCTGGTCCAGCCGGTCCTGTGCAATGCTGGCAAAGATCCCGTCGGGATAGCGGTCCAGGTAGGCGCGCATGCCGGCCTCGTCCGCGCCCGACCCCGTGTCACGCCAGAAGGCCCGATCCAGCCGTTCCTGTTCGCGCTGGCGTTCGCGCGCCTCGGATTCCAGTTGCGCGGCGCGCCGGGCGCCCTGCTGCGCCAGTTCGAAAACCTGGTCGCGGTTCAGAAAGCCGGTCTGCTCGAATCGGTTCGCCCCCTGCCAGGCGCCCACGGCGGACCGCGTGCCGCGCCCGAAAATGCCGTCGATGCCGCGCGGATCGTAGCCCAGGATCGTCAGGTCGCGCTGAATCGCGCGGCGCTCGTCGCGGCTGAGACCCAGCGCGGCCTCGATCCGCTCGGGTGTGTTCAACAGGCGCTGGCGGGCCTCTTGCGCCTGTGCGGCATAGGTCCCGTTCGGATAGGTGGCCAGATAGGCGTCATACCCCTCGACGCTGTCGGCATCGACCGCGCTACCCCAGGCCTGACGTTCGGCATCGACCGCGGGTTGCCAGTCAGCGGGTAGAAAGGACAGGTAGGGCGGGTTGAACCCGTCGATCTCCAGGTCCGAGCGCCGGCTGGCGGCGGCGCCCAGATTGGTCCCGGGCGCGGCCATGTCGCGCAGAAAGGCCGCCACGCCAGCGCCGGTGCCATGCACCAGCGTCACGCCCTGCGGCACGTCGATGGTGCCGGGCAGTCCGGGCTGGAACCCGTTGCCGGGCGTCACCGGAAAGCCGTAGTCCGCAATCGCCACCACCGCGCCGCCCTGGATCTGGCCGGCCAGCGCCAGCAGCGTCTCCAGCCGCACGCCATAGCTTTCGATGGTGGCGAAATCCGGTGCACGGGCCTCGGTCCCCATCAGCCAGATGCCGTGGGCGGCGTTGATCGCATAGCCCGAAAACACGATGATGACGCGCTGTGCGTCACCGGCGCGCAAGGTCGCGCCCAACTGCGACAGCGCCGCGCGCAGCGCGTCGGTGCCCAGATCGGTCGCCACGTCCACGTCGAACCCCGAGGCCCGGAATGTCCCCTCGGCCTGCACGACCCCGCGCGCGCCGCGGGCGTCGCGCAGCGATGCGTAATCCTCGTTTGCGACGATCAGCACAGCGCCCGTCGATGCATCGGCACCCCGGGCGGCAAACGATCCGGCGGCGGCGATCAGGACCGCGAAAGCGGTGGTGAAACGGGTCGTCATGGCTGGCCTCCGTAGCAAAGTGCGGAGGGGAAAGGTTACTCGTAGGCGCGCAGATCCTCGATCACCTTGCCGTCATTGGGCAGGGTGCCCGGTGGCACCAGCTCCACGGTCCCCCGCATTTTCAGCGTATCCAGCACGCTGCCTTCATACAATGCCGGATTGGTGGCGCGGGTTTCGATGCGGACGGTCATCACGTCCATCTCGCCCTGACGCGAGGCGACGACCCGGGCGCGGCAGACCTCTTCGTGGCGGCTGACAAAGGCGGCGACCTGCTCGGGGCGCACGAACATGCCCTTGATCTTGGTCGTCTGGTCGGCGCGGCCCATCCAGCCCTTGATGCGCAGGTTGGTGCGACCGCAGGGGCTTTCACCGGGCAGGATGGCGCTGAGATCGCCAGTCGCGAAACGCACCAGCGGATAGTCGCGGTTGAGCGTGGTCACGACGACCTCGCCCACCTCGCCGTGGGGGACCGGATCGCCCGTGCCAGGGCGGACGATCTCGACCACGACACCCTCGTCCAGGATCATGCCCTCCATCGCCGCGCTCTCATAGGCGATGTTGCCCAGGTCGGCGGTCGCATAGCATTGCCGGCAGGCGATACCCCGATCGGCATAGTATTGGCGCAGGCTGGGAAACAGCGCGCCGCCGCCGACCGCGGCCTTGGTGATCGCCAGCGCAACGCCCAGGTCGTCGGCCTTGTCCAGGATGATCTTCAGGAAATCCGGCGTGCCGGCGTAGGCGGTCGTGCCGATGTCGCGGGCCGCGCGCACCTGCAATTCGGTCTGCCCGGTTCCGGCGGGCAGCACCGCTGCGCCCACCGCCCGCGCACCGTTTTCGAACATCATGCCGGCGGGCGTCAGGTGATAGCCAAAGCAGTTGTGGACGATGTCGCCCTTGCCGATGCCCGTCGCGTGCAGGAACCGGCCCAGCCGATACCAGTCATGCGCCATGCGGCCGGGTTCGTAGATCGGCCCGGGGGACTGAAAGACATGGTCGAATTCATGCGCTTGCAACGCGGCAAACCCGCCAAATGGCGCGGAATCGGCCTGCGCCGCCACCAGTTCGGACTTGCGCAGAACCGGCAGGCTGGCCAGCGCGGCGGCGTCGGTGATCGCATGCGCATCGACGCCCGCCAGGACGCGCCCCAGCCCCGCAGTCGCCTGCGCGCGTTCGATCAGCGCGGGCAGGTCGCGCGCCAGATCGGCGGCGCGCTGATCGGCCGAGCGTGTTTCCAACGGGTCGAAATACTGGCTCATCATGTTCGCGGGCAGTCCCGCCTCCTGTAAACGCAAGGACACAGATCTCGGTCGGTTCATGCCAGCCAACGCTTGCGGCGTCGATAGCTGCGCACATCACGAAAGCTCTTTCTGCCCTTGTCCGACATGCCCAGATAGAATTCGGCGACGTCGGGGTTCTCGCGCAGCGCCTTGGCGGTGCCGTCCATCACGACGCGGCCGTTTTCCAGGATATAGCCGGTGTGGGCATAGCGCAGCGCGACGTTGGTGTTCTGTTCGGCCAGCAGGAAGGTCACGCCCTGCTCTTCGTTCAGGCGTTTGACGATCTCGAAGATCTGTTCCACCAGCTGCGGCGCCAGGCCCATCGACGGTTCGTCCAGCAGGATCGTCTCGGGCCGGGCCATCATCGCGCGGCCGATCGCGACCATCTGCTGTTCCCCGCCCGAGGTGTAACCCGCCTGCGATTTGCGCCGGGTCTTGAGACGGGGGAAATATTCATAGACCATCTCCAGATCGGCCGAGACCGCGCCGCGCCCATCGCCGCGCGTGTAGCTGCCGGTCAACAGGTTTTCCTCGACCGTGAGATGTTCGAAACAATGCCGGCCTTCCATCACCTGGATGATGCCGGTCTTGACCAGATCGGCGGGGTTCTTGCCCGCCAGGTTCTCGCCGCGATAGTGGACCGAACCCTTGGTCACGTCGCCGCGTTCGGATTTCAACAGGCCCGAGATCGATTTCAGCGTGGTCGATTTCCCCGCGCCGTTGCCGCCCAGCAACGCGGTGATGCCGCCCTTTGGCACGGTCAGGCTGACCCCTTTGAGCACCAGAATGACGTGATTGTAGATCACCTCGATGTTGTTGACTTCAAGCAGCGTCTCAGACTGGGCGTCGGTGTCGAACATGGCACGGGTCCGTCAGAAGAGGGGGGAGGAGGGGCGCCGCAGCGCCCCTCCGGAAGGTCACGTCAGTTGCAGGCAGCCGGCGTGATGTTGTTTTCCTGAGCATAGGCAGCGGCGTCCTCGGTCGCGAGTTGGCCGATCAGCTCACGATCCGACTGGATCCAGTCGGTGATGAGGTGCCAGCGCCCTTCCGAGGCGTTCCACTGTTGCAGCATCGCCTGGCCGGGGCCGCCGTGGTTGGCGCAAGTCACCTGGAACGGCGCCGAGAAGCTGGGCAGGCCCAGTTCGGCAAGACGTTCGTTGGTGATGTTCAGATGCTCCATCCCGTCGCGCATTTCCTCGGGCGTGATCTGCGCGTGACCGGTCATCTCTTGCGCGGTGCGCGCGGCCTCGACCGCCAGCATCGCCGCATAGAGACCGCGCGAATAGACCGCCGAGCCGATCTGATCGCCGGCGCCGGCCGCCAGGCCGCGATCGACGACATACTGCTGGATGTCCTGATACAGCGGGTATTCGGTGCCGATCCCGTGGAAGGTCAGCGCGGTATACCCGTCGGCGCCAGCGCCCACCGGAACCACGTCGTTTTCCGAGCCCGACCACCAGATGCCGATGAAGTGGTCCATCGGGAAGCGGATGTTCGCGGCTTCCTGGATCGCCACGGCGCTCATCACGCCCCAGCCCCACATCAGCACGTAATCCGGGCGCTCACGGCGGATTTGCAGCCACTGCGAGCCCTGCTCTTGCCCGGGGTGATCGACGGCGATCTGCACCAGTTCAAAGCCCAGCCGCTCGGACAGGATTTCCAGCGTGCGGATCGGTTCGCGCCCATAGGCCGAGTTGTGATAGAGCAGCACGATCTTCTTGCCCTGCAACGAGCCGTCGTTCTGGCTGAGCAGGTAGTTGATCGCGACCGACGCGCCGTCCCAGTAGTTGGCCGGGAAGTTGAACACGTAGGGGAAGGTCGCGCCCTCCATCGCCGAGGTGCGGCCATAGCCGGTGGTCAGCATCGGGATGTGATCTTCGGTCACGCGCGGGATCAGCTGATAGGTGATCCCGGTGGACAGCGGCTGGATCACCAGCGGGCTGTCGCCGCGCACCGATTCATAGCATTCCACGCCACGCTCGGTGTTGTAGGCGGTTTCGCACTCGGTGATGCGGATCGGCAGGCCGCCGATACCGCCATCGCGCTCGTTGATGAGCGTCAGATAGTCGTGATAGCCGTCGGCAAAGGGGATGCCGCCGGGGGCGTAGGGCCCGGTCCGATAGCTGAGCATCGGAAAGTGCAGGGTCTGTGCGACGGCGGGTGCCGCCAGCACGGTCGTCGCCGCAAGCAGCGCGGCCAGCGTGGTCATCTTCATTGGTTTCTCCTCCCAGTCGATGACGGATGTTATTCTCCGGCCCGGCCCGCAATCAGTGCGGGAAAGGCCAAAGTCGCAGTTTTTCCTTGATCGTGCGCCACAGCGCGGCCATGCCGTGCGGCTCGGCGATCAGCACCACGACGATCAGCGCGCCGATGATCATGACCTCGAGGTGGCGTGCCAGGTCGGTGGGCCATCCCAGGCCGTCCACCAGCACCAGCTTCAGCAGCACTGGCAGGATCACCAGAAAGGCCGCCCCCAGGAAGGACCCCAGGATCGACCCAAGGCCGCCGATGATGACCATGAACAGCACCAGGAACGACTTGTTGATGCCGAACGCCTCGCCGGCCTCGGCCGCACCCAGGTAGACGCCGAACATCAGCGCCCCGGCCACACCGACAAAGAACGACGACACGGCAAAGGCGCTGAGCTTGGCGATCAGGGGGTTCACGCCGATGATCTCGGCGGCGATGTCCATGTCGCGGATCGACATCCACTTGCGCCCCACGGTCCCGCGCGTCAGGTTCCGCGCCATCCAGGCCATGGCGACGGCAAAGATCAGGCAGGTCATGTAGACCGCGGTCGAACTGGCCGCTGCGCCGGTGACGGTGATGCCGAACATGGTGCGTTCCGGCATCGAAATCTGCCCGGTGGGCGAATAATTGTAGAACCAGCTCACGCGCGTGAACAACCAGATCAGGAAGAACTGCGCGGCCAGTGTCGCCACCGCCAGGTAGAACCCCTTGATCTTCAGGGACGGCAGGCCGAACAGCACGCCCACGCCGGCCGTCACCACGCCCGACAGCAGGAACACGATGTAGATGTTCAGCCCCGGAAAGCTGGTGGTCAGCTTGAAGGTGGCATAGGCGCCGACGGCCATGAACGCCGCCGTTCCCAGGCTGAGCTGCCCGCAATAGCCGATCAGGATGTTCAGACCCAGCGCCGCGATCACATAGATCAGGAACGGCACCACGACCGCGTTGGCCCAATAGTCGCCCAGGATGAAGGGCATGACCAGGAACGCGAACCCCAGCGCGACCCAATAGGCGGCGCGATCGAATCGGATCGGAAAGGTCTGGTTGTCGCTGGCGTAGGACGTCTTGAAATCGCCCGCTTCACGGTAAAGCATGGTCTCAGACCCTCTCGATGATCTTTTCGCCGAACAGGCCCTGCGGACGGAACAGCAGGAACAGCAGCGCCAGCATGTAGGCGAACCAGTTTTCGGTCGCGCCGCCGATGATCGGTTGCATGAAGAAATCGAACAGCTTTTCGCCGACGCCGATCAGCAGCCCGCCGACGATCGCCCCCGGGATCGAGGTGAACCCCCCCAGGATCAGCACCGGCAGCGCCTTCAGCGCGATCAGCGACAGCGAGAACTGAACCCCTGACTTCGACCCCCACATCACCCCCGCGACCAGCGCGACGATGCCGGCGATGGACCAGGTCAGCACCCAGATAAACCGCAACGAGATCCCCACCGACAGCGCCGCCTGGTGGTCGTCGGCCACGGCGCGCAGCGCGCGGCCCTGCTTGGTGTATTGCGAGAAGAGGACCAGCGCGGTCACCAGAACGCCCGCGATGACCAGCGCCCACAGGTTCAGCGTGTCCAGATAGAACCCGTAGCCCAGCAGGTTGTAGGTCACCTCGTCCACCCAGGCGGACATGCCCTGCGGGATGCCGACGTCCAGGCGCTTGACCTCGGCGCCCCACATGATGTCGCCCAGACCTTCGAGGAAATAGGACAGGCCGATGGTGGCCATGAACAGGATGATCGGCTCCTGGTTGACCAGATGCTTCAGCACCAGCCGTTCGATCAGCCAGGCCAGCGCGACCATCACCGCGACGGTCAGCACGATCGCCAGCAGGCTGGGCAGCGTCCAGCCGAATTCGTGGATCGAGGTCCCCAAAAGCGCGTTGAAGAGCGGCGCAAAGGGCACCTGGCCCTGCTGGAACCCCACCAGCGTCAGCGCCGCGAACAGCGCCATGACGCCCTGCGCAAAGTTGAAGATGCCCGAGGCCTTGAAGATCAGCACAAAACCCAGCGCGACCAGCGAATACATGATGCCGACGGTCAACCCGTTCAGGGCCGCTTCCAGCGCGAAAAGGACCGTATCACTCATGGGCCACCCCCAGATAGGCGTCGATGACGTCCTGATTGTTGCGCACCTCGTCAGGGGTGCCGTCACCGATCTTCTTGCCGTAATCCATCACCACCACACGGTCCGACAGGTCCATGACCACGCCCATGTCGTGTTCGATCAGCACGATGGTGGTGCCGAATTCGTCGTTTACGTCCAGGATGAAGCGGGACATGTCCTCTTTCTCCTCGACGTTCATGCCGGCCATCGGCTCGTCGAGAAGCAGGATCTGCGGTTCCGCGGCCAAGGCGCGCGCCAGTTCCACGCGCTTTTTCAGCCCGTAGGGCAGGCGCGCGACAGGCGTCTTGCGGATGTGCTGGATTTCCAGGAAGTCGATGACCTTTTCGACCTTTTCGCGGTGTTCGTCTTCCTCGCGCGCGGCCTTGCCCCACCACATTGCCTGGGCCAGGAAGCCCGACTTCATGATGTTCATCCGCCCGGTCATGATGTTGTCCAGAACCGTCATCCCTTCGAACAGGGCGATGTTCTGGAACGTCCGGGCGATGCCCATGCGGGCCACCTGGTAGGGGCGCATCCGCGGGCGCTTGTAGCCCTTGTAGATCACGTCGCCTTCCTGCGGGTTGTAGAACCCCGAGATGACGTTCAGCATCGACGACTTGCCCGCGCCGTTGGGGCCGATGATCGCGCGGATCTCGCCGGTGCGGATGTCGAAACTGATGTTCTTGATCGCCTCGACCCCGCCAAAGCGCAGGGTGATGTTCTTCAACTCCATCACCACGCCGCCGATCTGGCGACCGTCCGCGGTGACATAGCCTTCTTGCGTATCCAGCATTCCCTGCCCCTTATTCCGCGGCAACCTGCGCCGCGCCGGTGTCGAAGACCCGGGCATCGCGCAGTTCCAGCGTGGCTTTCAGCACGCCCTTGCGGCCGTCCTCGTAGCTGACCTCGGTTTCGGTATAGACCGAGGCCGCGCCGTCATAGAGCCCGGCGATCAGGTCCGCGTATTTCTGCTCGACGATGTTGCGCCGGACCTTGCGGGTGCGGGTCATCTCGCCGTCGTCGGCATCGAGTTCCTTGTGCAGCACCAGGAAACGGTGGATCTGGCAGCCCGACAGCATCGGGTCCTGCGCGACCGAGGCGTTCACCGTCTCGACATGCTCCTGGATCGAACCGAGGACGCGCGGGTGCCCGGCCAGTTCCTGATAGCTGGAATAGGCGATGTTGTTGCGTTCCGCCCAGTTGCCCACGGCGGCCAGGTCGATGTTGATGAAGGCGACGCAGTGGTCGCGGTCGTTGCCGAACAGCACGGCCTCCAGGATGTCGGGATAGAACTTCAGCTTGTTCTCGACATATTTGGGCGCGAACATCCGGCCGTCGGCCAGCTTGCCCACGTCCTTGGCGCGGTCGATGATCCTGAGATGCCCGGTGCCATCCTCGAAGAAGCCGGCGTCCCCCGTCGCGACCCAGCCATCGGCGTCCTTGGTCGAGGCGGTGCTTTCGGGGTTCTTGTAATATTCCACGAACACCCCGGGCGAGCGGTAGAACACCTCGCCGTTTTCGGCGATGCGCACCTCGACCCCGGGGCTGGGCACGCCCACGGTGTCCGAACGGACCTCGCCATCGGGCTGCTGGGTGATGAACACCGACGCCTCGGTCTGGCCGTAGAGCTGCTTCAGGTTGATGCCCAGCGAGCGGTAGAAATCGAAGATCTCGGGACCGATCGCCTCGCCGGCGGTATAGGCAACGCGGATGTTCGACAGGCCCAGCGTGTTTTTCAGCGGGCCATAGACCAGCGCCTCGCCCATGCGGTATTTCAGCCGGTCCGCGGCGCTGACGGGCTTGCCGTCCAGGATCGCGCCGCCGACCTTTCGCGCGTGGGCCATGTAGCGGTCAAAGAGGCGCTTCTTGGTGGCGCCCGCGTCCTCCATGCGGATCATGACGGTGGTCAGCATCGTCTCGAATACGCGCGGCGGGGCAAAGAAATAGCTGGGGCCGATCTCGCGCAGGTCATGCATCATGGTTTCGGCGTTCTCGGGGCAGTTCACGCAGAACCCGGTCCAATACGCCTGGCCGACCGAAAAGATGAAATCGCCCACCCAGGCCATCGGCAGATAGGCGAGGACTTCCTCGTTCAGGCCCAGGTGGTCGAACTCGGCCGAGGCTTTCGCCGTCTCGATGATGTTGCGGTTCGACAGCACCACGCCCTTGGGCTTTCCGGTGGTGCCCGAGGTGTAGAGCATCACGCAGGTGCTGTCATAGGTCAGTTCGGCCCGGCGCGCGGCCAGTTCCGCCTCGAACCGGCTGTGGCCGGCGCGGCCCTCGGCCTGCACGTCGGACAGCCAGTTCATGCGGCCGTGGTCGTATTTGCGCATTCCGCGCTTGTCGAGATAAAGGATCTGTTCGATGCTTTGCGCGCTGCCCTGGACCTCGATGACCTTGTCCACCTGCTCCTGATCGCCGCAAATGGCAAAGCGCGCGCCGCAATGCTCCAGCACATAGGCCATCTCGTCGGCCACCGCGTCCTGATAGAGAGCGACCGGAACCGCCCCCACCGATTGCGCGGCGACCATCGCCCAATACAACGCCGGGCGGTTGCGACCGATGATCGCGACATAGTCGCCCCGGTTCATGCCCAGGGCCAGAAAGCCCAGGGCCATGGCGTCGATCTCGGCCGCGGTTTCCTTCCAGGTCCAGGCCTGCCAGATGCCGAATTCCTTTTCGCGGTAGGCGGTCGAATTGGCGAACTGCACCGCGTTGCGTGCCAGCAGGGCCGGCACGGATTGCAGCGCCGCTTGTTTGGCGGTCGTGGTCACGAACAGTCTCCTCCCCAGTCGAATGCTGACGGGCCGTCCTCAACGACTGCCGCATCCGTTGCATGAATTGGTGGCGGCCGAGTATTGCCGGAGTTTTGCCCAATCCTAACGAATTGTTTCAGCCGATCCACAGGCCCTGGCACCCTCGCGGGGGCGCGTCCCGGCACTCTGGACCCCGCCACGCGACGAGGGCATGGTGGCCGGTATGAAAACCGTCGCCGCCATCCCCGATTCCCGCCACAGCCGGCGGCTGAACCTGTCCGCCGGGGTGGCCTCGGTCGCGGTGGCGGTAACGCTGGTCGTGTTGAAACTGTGGGCGCTGGTCATGACGGGCGCGCTGTCGGTCGCGGCCTCGCTGGCGGACAACGCGCTTGATGTCATGGTTTCGGTCGCGGCGCTGGCGGCGATCGGCTACGCCACCCGCCCGGCTGACGAGGACCACACCTTTGGCCATACCTCGGCCGAGGATCTGGCCGCGCTGTTGCAATCGGCCCTGGTGTTGATCTCGGCCGGGATGATCGGCGTGCTGGCGGCCCTGCGCCTGTTCGCCGCCGAACCCGCACCCGTCCAGGCCGAGGGCTGGGGCATTGCCGTGATGGCGGTTTCGGTCGTGCTGACCGGCGCGCTGGTGCTATGGCAACGCCATGTCGCCAAGGCCACCGGCAACCGCGTCGTGGCCGCCGATTCCCTGCACTACCTGGGCGATCTGCTGCCGACGCTGGGGGTGCTGGTGGCGCTTGGGGCGTCCTCGCTGTGGGGGCTGGCGCGGGTGGATTCGGTCATCGCCTTGCTGGCCGCGCTGTGGCTGGCGCGCAGCGGTGCCAGTATCGGGCGCGGGGCCTGGGATGCGCTGATGGATCACGCCGCCCCGCCCGAGGTGCTGGACCAGGTTCACGCCATCGCCAACGACTGGCCGGGGCTGAAGGGCCACCACGACCTGCGCACGCGCATGGCGGGCAGCCGCACCTTCATCGGCCTGCACGTCGAACTGGACGGCGAGATGTCCCTGAACGAGGCGCACCGCATCGCCGACGGGCTGGAACACAAGCTGGAAAGCATGATCCCCGATTCGGATGTCATCATCCACCTGGACCCGGTCGGTCCGGGGTCCGGCCGGGTCGCGCGGGGTTGAGGTCAGGCCTCAGGCCCGGGCCGGTCTCAGAAGGGTTCGCCGAACCGGTTCGCGACCAGCTTGGCCAGGGCCGCCAGCAGCGCGTCGGCCTGGGCGCCGTCGGTCCGCACGCGGATCTCGGTCCCGCGCGAGGCTGCCAGCATCAGCAGCCCCATGATCGAATCGCCCGAGACGCGCATCCCGTCCTTTTCGACCTCGGCCCTGGCGTCGTGGGCCTCGACCACCTCGACGAATTTTGCCGAGGCTCGCGCGTGCAGCCCCTTTTCATTGACGATCTTCAGGACCTTCTCGGCACTCACACTCCGCTCCCCCCGCTGTTTTCGTAGGAATTGATATACTTGCGCCCTGCCTCCAGCGCGGCGGCGGCGGCATCCGGCACCGACAGGCGGCGCGACTTTGCCAGCTTGATCAGCATCGGCAGGTTCGCCCCATAGAGAATCCGGCGGTCATCGGCGCAGCACGCCGGCAGCGACAGGTTCGATGGCGAGCCGCCCCACATGTCGGTGACCACCACCACCCCGTCGCCGCGGTCCACGGAATCGGCCGCGGCGCAGATTTCGGCCTGCTTCGCGGCCCGGTTGTGGTCATATTCGATCGAGATTGCCCGGATGCCGGATTGCTTGCCCACGACATGTTCGACCGCGGCGAGATACTCGCGCGCCAATCCGCCATGTGCGACGATCACGATTCCGATCACGCCTTCATCCTTGCCCACTCGGCGCGCGCCCAAAGCCGCGTCGTTCCAGCTCCCGGTGTCTCTTTGCCACCCGCCAGCCCTGGTCCGCAAGCGTCCTGGCCATTTTTTCTGCAAGTGCAACCGAACGGTGTTTGCCGCCCGTGCAGCCAAAGGCAATGGTCAGGCTGGTCTTGCCCTCGTCGACAAAGGCGTCCAGCAACGAGGCGATCAATTCATGCACCCGGCGGAAGAAGTCGTCGAAGCGGGGGTCGCTTTCGACATGGGCGGCAACCGCGGGGTCGCGCCCATCCAGGGCGCGCAAGTCCTCGACCCAATGCGGATTGGCCAGAAAGCGGCAGTCGAACACCATGTCCACGCCACGCGGCAGCCCGCGCTTGTAGGAAAACGATTGCACCGACAACGTCATCGGCCGGCCCGAGCGCGGCGCGAACCAGCGCGCGATCTCGGCCCGCAGGTTGTGCGGCGTCAGGCTGCCGGTCTCGATCAGGACATCGGCGCGGTCGCGCACCGGCGTCAGCAGCTCCAGCTCGTGCGCGACCCCGGTCACCGGCGAATCCTCGGGGCTGAGGGGATGGCGGCGGCGGGTTTCGGAAAAGCGCCGCACCAACGTGTCGGCGTCGCAATCCAGATACAGCAGATCCGCCGCCACCCCTGGCAGCCGGTGCAGACGGTCCACCAGTTCGATCAGCGCCTCGGACGAGAAATCGCGGTTGCGCACGTCCAGCCCCAGCGCCAGCGGCCGGGGCAGGGGTGGGCCGTCCAGCAACCGCGGGATCAGCGACAGCGGCAGGTTGTCGATCGCCTCGAATCCCAGATCCTCGAGCGCATTGATCGCGGTCGAGCGCCCGGCACCCGAGGGCCCGGTCACCATCACCACCCGCACTGTTTCGGCACCATCCTGCATCGCCTAGACCCTTGCCCCGCGGCCCAGAAGATAGTGCGCAAGCGCGCGCGCAAAACCCTCGTCGGGGCGTCCGGGCAGACACGCCAGCGTGATCCCGGCCAGGCTGCGGGTGCGCGGTTCGGGCAGACGCTCGGCGCTCTCGGCCAGATCGACCGCCAGCACGATGCGCGCCAGTCGCCGGTGCGTCAGCCGCAGCAGGCCCAGGCCGCGGGCCTCGATCAGGCCGGCGATGGTGCGGGGCGGGCGGGCGAACAGCGCGCCGCCGTCACCCATCAGTTGCACGCGGTCGTCAGCGACCAGCTCGGCGCCCAGGCCGATCAGCGCCAGCGCCAGTTGCGATTTCCCCGCGCCCGACGGCCCCAGGATCAGCACGCCCCGCTCGGGGCCAAAGGCCACGGCCGAGGCGTGGAGGGGCCCCAGGTGCATCGCCCTAGAGCGGCAGGCCGACGACGAACCGCGCGCCCAGCGGTGGCGAGTTGCGGTCGGCGTTGGTGGGGCGGATGTTCTCGGCCCAGATGACCCCGCCGTGGGCCTCGACGATCTGCTTCGAGATCGCCAGCCCCAGGCCGGAATGGTTGCCGAAATCCTGCGGCCGTTCGGAATAGAAGCGTTTGAACACCTTGGTCAGCGCCGCGTCGGGGATGCCGGGGCCGGTATCCTCGACCACCACCAGCACCCGGTTGTCGCGCTTTCGCGCCCAGATGCGGACCGCGTCGCCCTCGCCGCAAAAGCTGATGGCATTGGTGATGAGGTTGACAAAGACCTGCGCCAACCGCGCCTCGAGCCCCTGGATCAGGATCGGATCGCGGGGCAGTTCGGTGATGAATTCGACACCCTTGGCCTCGGCTTCCTGCGCCAGGTGCTGGCTGAGATTGTCCAGCGTCTTGCACAGGTTGAAGGTCTCTTCCTCTTCCTTCACCAACTCGCTGTCCAGCCGCGAGGCATTCGAGGTGTCGGAAATCAGACGGTCCAGGCGGCGCACGTCGTGTTCGATCACGTCGAGCAGCCGGGTGACCTGGTCTTCGCGTTTCGCGACGCGCAGCGTCCCCACGGCCGAACGCAGGCTGGCCAACGGGTTCTTGATCTCGTGCGCCACGTCGGCCGCGAACTGTTCGTTGGCGTCGATCCGGTCGTAAAGCGCGCTGACCATCCCGCGCATGGCCGAGGACAGGCGGCCGATCTCGTCGGGTCGGCCGGTCAGGTCGGGGATCCGCACCCGCCCGGGGGACATGCGCCGCGCGTTGCGGTCGCGGCCCATCTCGGCGGCGGTGGCCAGGTCGGCCAGCGGGTTCGCGATGGTCGAGGCCAGCACCAGGCTCAGCCCGACCGACACCAGCAGCGCGACGATGAACATCTGAAGCACCTGCTCGCGCTCGGTCCGCAGCATCCGTTCGATATGCGACGGGATCTCTTGCATGATGACGGCGCCGACCGGGGTGCCGTCCACCAGGACCGGCGCCGCAGCCAGCATGCGGAACCCTTCGTCGAGCCGCAGCACCCGACTGGCGGAATGCCCGTTCATCGCCTGGGCGTGCAGGTCCGCCAGCAGGGCGGCGGGGTCGGGCTGGGGCGAACGGTCCCCCGGCACGATGGCGCTGAGGGCGGACCAGATCGTGTCCAGCACGTTCGAGATCAGGGTCGGCTGGGTATCGACCTGCAAGGATTCGACCGGGGTCGAGCTGCGCCGTCCCGACCCGCGCCGCGCCAGTTCGATGCCGCCGGTGGCGTCCATCACCAAGACTTCGGTCTCGCTGTCGAGCGCGAGCGCGCCCAGCGCCGTGCGTCGGGCCAGCGCGGCCTCGGTCGTGTCATAGGCCGGGTGCGCGGGCAGGATCGCGGGCAAGGCCCCCAGCATGTCGGCCAGGCCCTCGGCCTGGGTGACAAGAGCGCGTTCATGCTGGCTGGCGAGTGTGTCGCGGAACGGGTTGGTGAACAGCACCCCCGCGACCAGCAGCACCAGCGCCAGCATGTTGAACAGGATGATCTTGCGTGCCAGGGGCGAGTGGAAGATGGAAAACAAGCCGCGCCGCGCGCGGTGAATCCGCACCTCGGTATCGACCGCGCTTTGCGGGCGCACCCAGTCGTCGCCAAGGACGACATCACTGCCGGGCGCCCCGGTCTGCGTGTTCACCTATGCCCCCACAGAGCTGTTACCGCCACCAACGGCCTGATCGGGATATCCGCCGTCTCAGGCCTCGTTATACTTGTATCCGATCCCGTAGAGCGTTTCGATCGACGAGAAATCCTCGTCCACCGAGCGCATCTTCTTGCGCAGGCGCTTGATGTGGCTGTCGATGGTGCGATCGTCCACATAGACCTGATCGTCATAGGCCACGTCCATCAGCTGATCGCGGCTTTTCACGAAGCCGGGGCGCTGGGCCAGCGCCTGCAACAGCAGGAATTCGGTCACCGTCAAGGTGACTTCCTGGCCCTTCCAGGTCACGGCGTGGCGCAGCGGGTCCATCGTCAGCGAGCCGCGCACCATGACCTTGGTGTCCTCGGTCGTGCCGACCTCGTTGGTTTCGACCGCCTGCTGGCGCCTTAGAAGCGAACGGATGCGTTCGATCAGCAGGCGCTGCGAGAAGGGTTTCTTGACGTAATCGTCCGCCCCCATCCGCAGGCCCAGAACCTCGTCGATCTCGTCATCCTTGGAGGTCAGGAAGATCACCGGCATCTGCGTCTTCTGGCGCAGACGCTGAAGCAGTTCCATGCCGTCCATGCGCGGCATCTTGATGTCCAAGACTGCCATGTCCGGCAACTTGCGATTGAAAGCGTCGAGGGCCGACTGGCCGTCGTTGTAGGTTTCGACCTCGAAACCCTCGGCCTCAAGCGAGATCGAGACCGACGTCAGGATGTTCCTGTCGTCATCGACAAGTGCGATCTTTGACATATGCCTGTCCTTGTGTGCTGCTCATTGGTCTTATTTTTGCCAACATTGTGATGTTTTCCACAGAGAGAATCAACTGAATAGTCAGCCTGCGCCGCATCCCGAGGGTGATTTTGCCCCCGACCGGTGAAGAATTCCCTTAAGGCGACCGCGTTTTCCGATCCGCTGCGACAGTTTGCGATAACAGGACGATGTTGGCGCTAAACGGGGAAATGTGTCCTGTTCCTCCACGAAATCGCCATGATATAGGCCAAGTGACGGTTGAGGAGACCGGTCAGCAGCCCGCCCAAGGCAGGGGGCGGAGCGCACTATTCATTCTGAGCCAAGCGGCATGGCCAAGGAGCGAGCCTATGACTTCCGGACGCGTCAACCCCAATCAACGGCTTGAGGACCAGGGCATTACCGGGCTGGGCTCGGTGTCCTACAACCTGATGGAACCGGCACTGGTGCAGGCCGCGATCGCGCGCGGCGAGGGCACGCTGGGGCAGGGCGGGGCGTTCCTGGTTTCCACCGGCAAGTTCACCGGCCGCTCGCCCAAGGACAAACATGTGGTGCGCACCCCGTCGGTGGAAGACACCATCTGGTGGGACAACAACCGCCCGATGGAGCCGGCGGCCTTTGACCGGCTCTATGACGACATGCTCGCCCACATGAAAGGTCGCGACTATTTCGTGCAGGACCTGTTCGGGGGCGCCGACCCCGAGCATCGCCTGGACGTGCGCATGGTCACCGAACTGGCATGGCACGGGCTTTTCATCCGCCACCTGCTGCGCCGCCCCTCGCGCGCGGAACTGGACAGTTTCGTGCCGGAATGGACGATCATCAACTGCCCGTCGTTCAAGGCCGACCCGGAACGCCACGGCTGCCGCAGCGATACCGTGATCGCCCTGAACTTTGACCGCAAGCTGATCCTGATCGGCAACACCGAATACGCCGGCGAGAACAAGAAATCCGTGTTCACGCTGCTGAACTACATCCTGCCCGGCAAGGGCGTGATGGCGATGCACTGCTCGGCCAACCACGAAATTGGCAACCCCGCCAATTCGGCGGTGTTCTTTGGCCTGTCGGGCACTGGCAAGACCACGCTTTCGGCCGACCCCTCGCGCACGCTGATCGGCGATGACGAACACGGCTGGTCGGGCAACGGCATCTTCAACTTCGAGGGCGGCTGCTACGCCAAGACCATCAACCTGTCGGCCGAGGCCGAGCCCGAGATCTACGGAACGACGACGCGCTTCGGCACCGTGATCGAGAACATGGTCTACAACCCCGAGACGTTCGATCTGGATTTCCAGGACGCCAGCCTGACCGAGAACATGCGCTGCGCCTATCCCCTCGAGGCGATCTCGAACGCCTCGGGCACCGGCTTGGGCGGGCATCCGAAGAACGTGATCCTGCTGACCTGTGACGCTTACGGCGTGCTGCCGCCGATCGCGCGTCTGACGCCGGCGCAGGCGATGTATCACTTCCTTTCGGGCTTCACCTCGAAGACGCCGGGCACCGAGCGCGGCGTCGTGGAACCGACGCCGACCTTCTCGACCTGCTTTGGCGCGCCCTTCATGCCGCGCCGGCCTGAGGTCTACGGCAAGCTGCTGCAAGAGAAGATCGCCGAATACGGGTCGGAATGCTGGCTGGTGAACACCGGCTGGACCGGCGGCGCCTTTGGCACCGGCAAGCGGATGCCGATCAAGGCCACCCGCGCCCTGCTGACGGCGGCCATGAACGGCACGCTGTCGGCCGGCGAGTTCCGCAAGGACCCCAACTTCGGTTTCGAGGTGCCGGTCTCGTGCGCGGGCGTGGACGAAACCCTGCTGGATCCGCGCCGCACTTGGGCCGATCCGGCCGCCTATGACGCCCAGGCGAGCAAGCTGGTGCACATGTTCAGCGAGAATTTCGCGCAATATGTGCCCTATATCGACGACGACGTGAAAGCCGCCGCAATCGGTTGATGGGCCGCACCGCGCCCTTCCACGAACCGCGCACGCCCGGCCTGTCGGGCGCGTGCAGGACCTTGGCGATCGCGGGGGCTGTCCTGCTGACCGGCGCGCCCGCCCTGGCGCAGGTCGTGGGCCCCGTTTCGGCCCGCGTCGCCGATCTGACCGCCGGCCTGTTCTGCGCCCCGCCCGAGGGCGGGCGCCGGCCCGCGCCCGACACCATGACCGGCTGGATCCATGTCCCCGACGAACCCGTTCGCATGGTCGCCGAGGGCAACGAGGCCCCGGCGGTGCTGGGGATGGGCTTTGGTGTGCGCTACGCCATCGCGCCGGGCACCGATCTGGTGACGCGCTACACGGTGACGCACCCGCCGATCCCGCCGTCGGGCATCACCGAACAGCATTGGGACGGCATGGCGCTGGCGGGGGGTGGCGACACCGCGTTCTTCCAGTTCGACGTGCCCGAGGAACTGCAACCGGGCACCTGGACCTTTTCGGTCGAAGCCGGCGGCGAGACGCTGTTCACCATGGCCTTTACCGTGCGCGCGGCGCAGGATCTGCCGGCCCTGGCGTCGCTGTGCCGGGGTGGTGCCTTGCTGTCCGCTAACCCATCAGGCCGCGGCGCAGCAGGTTGAGCGCGCTCAGCGCCAGCAGGATCAGCATCCAGCGTTTGAATCGCACCGGGTCCAGCCGGTCCTGCACCCGGTAGCCCATCGCCATCCCCAGCCCGGCTGGCACCAGCATCGCCGCCGACAGCACGGCCGTCCGGGCGTTCAGCACGCCCGAGCGCAGATGCGCCATCGTCAGCACCACCGCGCCCATGGTGAAGATCACCGACATGACGCGGATCATCTCGGTCTTTTCGACCTTGGCGGCCAGCAGATAGACGATCGACGGCGGGCCCCAGATGCCCGAGATCCCTCCATACAGGCCGCCGATCAGGCCCGCGCCCATTTCGATCGGAGCTTTCCAGCGCGGCGGAATGTCGGGTGCCCAGCCGCTCAGTTGCAGTCCGGCAAAGAACAGCACCGCGATGCCCAGCAACAGGAACATCGCCTGCTGCGGCAGGACCACGACAAAGGGCGCGGTAATCAGGATGCCGGTCATCGTCATCACGATGATGCGCCAGAACCGCAGCCCCGACTGCGCCGCCGCGACCACGCCTTGCCTGAGAGACTGGTGCAGGTTTGTCGCCAGCACCGGCAGGATCACGGCCGCCAGCGCGGTCTGCACGGGCATGAAGGACGGCAGCACCGCGATCATGATGAGCGGCATCGCAAAGCCGACCGCACCCTTGACGAATCCCGCGGCCAACGTGACCAGGCAGGCCAGCGCAAAGGCCCACAACGGCAACCCGGCAATGACGCTTTCCATGAGGATCCTCCATTTCCGAGCCTGTTTAACGGGTTAAGAAACGCGCTGCATCAGCAAAGTGGCGGCGACATATTCCTGCGAAACCCGATGCGCAGTTGAATTATTGTTGCGCTGCACCTGCGAAGTCGCTATCCGCTTTGGCAGTATCGAAAGGAGTCTCCCATGCCCCACGACGGCCAGGACCGGACCGCCCCCGCCCCGCTGATGGACGATCTGCAAACCCGTGTCGCCGCGCTTCAGGCGCCGCTCGACGCGCTGCTGGCCACCGCGACAGACCGCGTGCGGGCCATGGTCAGCGCCGGTGGCAAGGTCTCGGGCGGGCTGATCGACGCGAACCAGCGCGCCGCGCACGGGTTGGCCTGGCTGGCCACCTATGTCGAGGCGATCCGCCAGATGTCGGCCTGGGCCGCGCGGCTGTCCGACACCGGCGCCTTTGGCGAGATCGAGGCCCTGCTGTTGCAGATCGGCGCGGGCGAGTATCTGGCACAGATTCTGGGCGGCATTCCGATGAACCAGGGCGAGATCCTGCGCCCCTCGGATATCGGGCTGGCGGCGGGCGATCTGGCGTCACTGGCGGACCAGCCGGTTTTGTCGGGCAACAGCCCCGCCGCGCGCGCCCGCCTGGTCGCGCTGATGCGCCAGAACCATGGCCGCGCGACCTTTGGCGCGACGGGCCTGGACGAAGAGCTGGAGATGATCCGCGACCAATTCCGCCGCTTTGCCGATGAAAAGGTGGCGCCGTTCGCGCATGACTGGCACCTCAAGGACGATTTCATCCCGATGGAGATCATCGAGGACCTGGCCGACATGGGTGTCTTTGGCCTGACCATCCCCGAGAACCTGGGCGGCCTCGGGCTGTCCAAGGCCTCGATGGTCGTCGTGTCCGAGGAACTGTCGCGCGGCTATATCGGTGTCGGCTCGTTGGGCACGCGCTCGGAAATCGCGGCCGAACTGATCCTGGCCGGCGGCACCGACGCGCAGAAATCCGAATGGTTGCCCAAGATCGCCTCGGCCGAGATCCTGCCGACGGCCGTGTTCACGGAACCGAACACGGGTTCTGACCTGGGCAGCCTGCGGACCCGCGCGGTCAAGGTGGGCGACGATTACGAGGTGACCGGCAACAAGACCTGGATCACCCACGCCGCGCGCACCCATGTCATGACCCTGCTGGCGCGCACCGACCCGAACACCACGGATTATCGCGGCCTGTCGATGTTCCTGGCCGAAAAGGCCCCCGGCACCGACGAGAACCCCTTTCCCACCCCCGGCATGACGGGCGGCGAGATCGAAGTCCTGGGTTACCGCGGGATGAAGGAATACGAACTGGGGTTCGACGGGTTCAAGGTGAAGGGCGAGAACCTTCTGGGCGGCGAAGAGGGCAAGGGTTTCAAGCAGCTCATGCAGACCTTTGAAAGCGCCCGCATCCAGACCGCGGCCCGCGCCATCGGCGTGGCGCAGAACGCGCTCGAGGTCGGGATGCAATACGCCGAGGACCGCAAGCAATTCGGCCGCGCGATCATCGACTTCCCGCGTGTCGCCGACAAGTTGGCGATGATGGCGGTCGAGATCATGATCGCCCGGCAACTGACCTATTTCAGCGCCTGGCAAAAGGATCACGACAAACGCTGCGACCTCGAGGCCGGCATGGCGAAACTGCTGGGCGCCCGCGTGGCCTGGGCGGCGGCGGACAACGCGCTGCAAATCCATGGCGGCAACGGGTTCGCGCTGGAATACCAGATCAGCCGCATCCTGTGCGACGCGCGTATTCTCAACATCTTCGAAGGCGCGGGCGAGATCCAGGCGCAGGTCATCGCCCGCCGTCTTCTGGGCTAGGGCTCAGCGCCGCGGCGGAACCATCGAGTCCGCCTCGGGGGTCATGTCCTCGGCCAGCGGCAGCGTGCCGCTGGCAGCGATGCCGGGGCCAGCGGCCGGTTCGTCGCGCGCCTGGATCCACGCCTTGGCGGCCTCCAGTTCGGCCCGCGGAAAGGTCCGCACCGGGCAGGGCATCAGCGGCGCGAACATCCGCACGCCGTTGCGGATCCAGCCGGCATCGCTGACCACAGCGACGCGGGCGAATTTCGACAGGTGTTCGACCCCGACCTTGGCGTCCTGGACCATCGCGCCCAGCGTGTAGCCGGCGAAATCCTCGCCCAGGACATAGAGCAGCTTGACCTTGCCCTCGGCGGCGATGCGCGCCTCGATCGCGGGGATCAGTTCCCTGGTATAGGCGTCGTGGTCGATCTCGCCCGAGGCTTCAAAGGCCAGCGTATCGGCGGGGAAACCATCGAGCAGCCGGAAATGACCGTGAGTCATGGCAAAGCTCCTTTCGTCGGGGTTGTGGCACGATACTAACCCCATCCCGACGCGACAGGCCAAACCAAACCTTCGTGACGGCTCAGACCGGGCCGGCCGTTCCGCGGCGCACCCGCGCTGCCGGGGCCACGCCCAGCATCGGATGCAACCGCGACGCCAGAACGAACATCGCCGCCATCCCCAGTCCGACCACCCCAAAGATGCCCTGGATCGGTGCGACCATCAGCACCAGCGCGCCGACGCCCGGCGTCATGATCCCCGAAACGTCGCGAAAGCTGGAATAGACGGCGGCCATTTCCGTGCGCTCACTGGGTTTCACCGCCATCAGAAAGGGCAACCCGCCCGACACGTCCAGCAAGATCAGGAACCCCGACGCCAGGAACAGGCAGGCCACCGCCAGCACCGGCACCGGCGAGACCGCCGCCAGCAGGAACCCGCAGGCCGCGCAGAAAAAGCCGGTGCGCACCGCGACCCGCACGCTGTGTCGCTGCACCCAGCGCAGCATCAGGGGCGTGACGAACAGGAACCCGTTGGTGACCGACACCAGAACGCCGCCCAACTCGGCGTTCAGCCCGTTCTCGATGGCGTAGATCGGCAGATAGACGATATAGCCCCACCAGCCGCAGGACCGCAGCACCGCGAACAGCCAGCCCGCGATCAACCGGGGCTGGGCAAAGAACCGGCCCAGAAAGGCCAGCGGGTTGGGCGCCGTGCCGCGCGCCTTCTGGATCAGCTTGCCGTTGCCCAGCCTCAGCCACCAGAAGACGGCGATCTGCACCAGCGCGAAACACGCCGCCATCAGAAACGGGATCGGCTCCCACAGGCGATACAGCGCGACTCCGCTGACCGGGCCGGCGGTCCAGGACAGCGCCCCATAGAACATGCGCAGGGTCTCGGTGCGGCCCAGGTCGTTCTTGGCGACATAGTCCAGCACATAGGCGTTCAGGCAGATGAAGCAGGTCACCGTCGCCAGCGTGCAGGCAACCAGCGCGGGCACGATCATCAGCCCGCCCACGGCGCCGCACAGACCGCCGACCAGATACAGGCTGGCGCCCAGCGTATACAGCCAGCGGCGCGGAATCGCCCTGTTGACCCAGGGCAGCAGCAACCCCACGCACAAGGACGTCAGCCCGATCGCGAAATACACCCGCGAGACATGCCCCGCGTCGCCCAGCGCCCGATACATCGCCAGCGGGAACACCGATAGCAGCGTGCCCCGGATCATCGCCTCGATCC
Source organism: Rhodobacter sp. (assembly GCA_020637515.1). NCBI lineage: Bacteria > Pseudomonadati > Pseudomonadota > Alphaproteobacteria > Rhodobacterales > Rhodobacter > Rhodobacter sp. The sequence continues at coordinate 943,909 of JACKKG010000001.1, forward strand.
CCGACAACGTGGCAAAGGCGCGCGCGCCCGGTTTGCGGGCAGCGCCGGCGGGCGGGTGCCGCAGCCACTCGGGGATGGAGCGTTCGAACATCGGGGGGCCTCCTGTCCGTCAGCCCAACCGATCCAACCGCCGCTGTCGCTCTCGCCAGCGACGCCGACAAGGTCGCATTTCGCCCGCCCCTTCTTTGTGCCGGAAATATCCTCGGGGGGTGAATTCGCGGCACGCGAAGAGGGGGGCAGACAGCCCCCCTGCCGCGCGGCGCGCGTCCGCGCCGCGCCGGGTCGCCCGAGGGCTGCGGCCTGGAAGGCCGCCGGCCGAGGGCGAAACCCCCCCGCTTACCCGTTTTCGCGCAGGATCGAACCCGCCAGATACAGCGAGCCGCAGATCAGCACCCGCGCTTCGGGGGTCGTTCGGGCGATGGTCTCCAGCGCCGCAAGGACCGTGTCGGCCGTGTCCGCCTGCAACCCCGCAGCGCGCGCCGCGGTGGCGGTCTCGTCGGCGCTGAGCGTGTTTGACTCGCCCGGGATGGAAACCGCGGACAGCGTCTGCGCGTGACCGGCCAGCGGGCGCATGAACCCCACAACGTCCTTTGTGTTCAACATCCCGCAGATCAGCCGGGTCGGTCGCGGCGGCAGCCGGTCCAGCGTCGCCGCGATCGCCTCGCCAGCCGCCGGGTTGTGCCCCCCGTCCAGCCACAGTTCGATGCCCGGCGCGGCGGTGACCAGCGGGCCTTCCTTCAGCCGCTGCATCCGCGCCGGCCAGAAGGCGCGCGTCACCGCCGCCTCGCAGGCCGTTTCCCCGAAACCCAGCGTTCTGAGCGCGGCCAGCGCGGCGCCGGCGTTCTCGATCTGATGCACCCCCGGCAGGTTCGGCAGCGGCAGGTCCACAAGCCCGCGCTCGTCCTCGAACACCAGCCGGCCCCGCTCTTCGCGGGCGGTCCACTGCTGGCCCGAGGCGATCAGCGGCGCCCCCAGTCGCGCGGCACGGGCCTCGATGACCTCCAGCGCGGCTTCGCGTTGCGGGCCGACGACGCAGGGCACCCCGCGTTTCATGATCCCCGCCTTTTCGCCCGCGATCTCGGCCAGTGTCTCGCCCAGATACTGCTGGTGGTCGATGGACACCGGGGTGATGATCGTCAGCGCGGGTTTCTCGACGACATTCGTCGCATCCAGCCGCCCGCCCAGCCCCACTTCGAGCAGCAGGTAATCGGCCGGGGTCCGCGCAAAGGCCAGGATCGCCGCGCAGGTGGTGATCTCGAAGAAGGTGATCGGCGCGCCGCCATTCTTCGCGTAGCATTCGTCCAGCAGTGCTGTCAGCGCGGGTTCCGAGATCAGCGTGCCCGCCACCCGGATCCGTTCGTGAAACCGTGCCAGATGCGGCGAGGTATAGGCGTGAACGCGCTTGCCCTCGGCCTCGAGCCCGGCGCGAATCATCGCCTGGGTCGAGCCCTTTCCATTGGTGCCGGCGACGTGGATCACCGGCGGAAGCGCGTTCTGGGGATTGCCCAGCGCATCGAGAAGCGACCACACGCGATCCAGCGTGAGGTCGATGATCTTGGGGTGCAGCGCCATCATCCGCTGGAGGATGGCGTCGGAATTGGGGCTGGTCACGATCGAAAGGCCGCTGTCAGAGGGACGGGGAAACGGGCTTACTTCTTTTTCGACTCGGGCTTTGGCTTGGCCGGGTCCTGGGTCTTTTCCGGGGCGGCCGGCGCGGCGGCGGCCGGCGCGGTCTCAGGGTCCGGCGCGGGCAGTTCGCCCTGGACCGCAGGCGGCAGGCCCAGCAGCATCCGCGTGATCACGATCAGTTCGTCGCGCATCTGCTTTCGATGGGTCACGCGGTCCAGCATCCCGTGGTCCAGCAGATATTCGGCGCGCTGGAACCCTTCGGGCAGTTTCTCGCGGATGGTCTGTTCGATGACCCGGGGGCCGGCAAAGCAGATCAGTGCGTTCGGCTCGGCGATCTGGATGTCGCCCAGCATCGCATAGCTGGCGGTGACGCCGCCCGTGGTCGGATGGGTCAGCACGCAGATATAGGGCAGTCCGGCCTCTTTCAGCATTTGCAGGGCGACCGTGGTGCGCGGCATCTGCATCAGCGACAGGATCCCCTCCTGCATCCGCGCCCCGCCGGCGGCGGCAAAGACGATCAGCGGCGCGCGGCGCTCGATGGCGCGTTCGCAAGCGGCGATCAGGGCGTTTCCGACGAACATCCCCATGGACCCGCCCATGAAGCTGAAATCCTGCGCCGCGCAGACGACCGGAGTGCGGCCGATCTCGCCCTCGGCGACCAGCATCGCTTCCCGTTCGCCGGTTGCCTTTTGCGCGGCCTTCAGCCGTTCGGGGTATTTCTTCTGGTCGCGGAATTGCAAGGGATCGGCGACCGGATCGGGCACTGCCACCTCGGCGAACACACCGCCATCGAACAGCGCCGCGAAGCGCGCGCGCGGGCTGATCGCCATGTGATGGTTGCAGCCGGTGCAGACCTGCAGATTGTCCGTCAACTCGCGGTGAAACAGCATCGTGCCGCACTCGGGGCATTTCGACCACAGGTTCTCGGGCACCTCGCGGCGCGAGAACAACGAGTTGATCGTCGGCCGGACATAGTTGGTGATCCAGTTCATCGAAGCCCCCGAGGTTGGCGCGACCGTGATCGCGCGACCCAGATAAGCCCCGCGCGCCGCGAATGCAACATCAGCGGCGGCGCAGCCAGGCAACGCAGGCCAGCCAGACCAGCGCCAGGACCGCCATGTCGGCCAGCATCAGAGGTCTGAGCATCGTGTCGGGCACCGGCCCGCCCCGAACCCGGAACAGCGCCAGCCCGGTCAGCGTGTTCGACAGGCTCAGCACCAAGATCGCCATCGCGTTGTTGGCGAAATGCAGCCCCCAGGCCAGGCCCAGCGACCCCGTGCGCGCCGTCAGATCCGAGGCGACCAGCCCGAACAGCCCGGCCGCCAGCACCATCAGCCAAAGGTCCCCCCCCGAGGCCGAGCCGTAATGCGCCAGGCCGAACAGGATCGTCGGCACCGTCAGGTAGATCAGCGGGCGGCCAAAGCGCGCCGCCAGTTGGCCCTGAACATAGCCGCGAAACACCAGTTCCTCGGCCCCGGTCTGAATCAGCAGCCCCAGCACCGCCACCGGCAACCAGCGCGCCCACTCCTGCGGCGGCAGGTTCAGCTCCAGCGCCGGCAGGACCGGCAGCATCGCCAGGGTCAGCGCCCCCCCGACCAGGGTCAGGATCGCGACGCCGGCCACGAAATCGCGCAGCACCAGCGCCGGGCGGCCGGTCGCGCTGGCCAGACCGCGCCCATGCAGAACCCGCAGCACCCACCAGACGCCCAGCCAAGCCCCCGCAAAGCTGGCCAGCATCAGCACCACAGCGCCGGGATCGGCGGCCCGCGCCATCCGCGCCAGATGCGATTCCAGCCCGTCAAGACCGCCCAGAAGCCACAGCCCGACACCGATCGCGACCATCCACAGCCCATAGGTGGCCACGATCAGGCCAAAGCCCAGCACCGTGCGCCAAAGCTGGGACCGAGGGCGCGCCCGGGCGATCAGCGCGGCATAGGCGGGGCTCATCACGCCCGTCCCGGCGGGACGAACCCGGCCCGCAGTGCCGCCGCCCGGGCCCGCTGCGCGCAGCCCTCGGCGTGGTCGTTGATCAGCCCCATGGCCTGCATGAAGGCGTGCACCGTCGTTGGCCCGACGAATTTCCAGCCCCGTTTCTTCAGGTCCCGCGACAGCGCCAGCGATGCCGGCGAGATCGCCGCGCCGTGTTCGGGGGGCTCCTCGGGTTCGAAGCTCCAGACATGCGCGGCGAGCGAGCCCGTTTCGGCGACCAGTTCCAGCATCCGCCGGGCGTTGTTGACGGTGGCCTCGATCTTGCCGCGATGGCGCACGATTCCCGCGTCCGCCAGCAGCCGCGCGACATCGCTCTCGGTAAAGGCCGCCACCTGCTCCGGATCGAACCCGGCAAAGGCAGTCCGGAAATTCTCGCGCTTTTCCAGGATGGTGCGCCAGCTCAGGCCGGATTGAAACGATTCCAGGCACAGCTTTTCGAACAGCCTGCGATCATCCGCCACGGGATAGCCCCAGTCGTGATCGTGATAGGTGACATATTGGTCGGTCGCCACGCACCAGGCGCAGCGCGGCTGGCCATCGGGGCCGGGAAGGATCTTTGTCATACCTGTCCTCTTGGGTTCCCGGGCATTGTCGGGGAAACTGGCGGCAGGTCAATCGCGCGGGGGCACATCATGGCGGAATGGAGCGAATTCGCGGGGGCCATGCTGGTCTTCATCGGGTCGCATGCGCTGACCGCCCGGCCAGCGTGGAAATCGGCGCTGGTGGCGCGGCTGGGTCATGCCGGGTTCGGTCTGCTCTATTCGGCGCTGTCGATCGGGTTGCTGGCATGGGTGATCGTTGCCGCCGGGCGCGCACCCTTTGTGCCGCTCTGGCCGCCGGGTCGCTGGCAGGTCTGGCTGGCGCTGGGGCTGATGCTGGCGGCATCGCTGCTGGGCGCGGGGGCGCTGGGCGGGGTGAACCCCCTGTCTTTCGGGTCACGCGGGGCGCCGTTCGACCCCGAGCATCCTGGCATCGCCGGGATCCATCGCCACCCGCTGTTGCTGGCGCTGGCGCTGTGGGCGCTGGCGCATCTGATCGCCAACGGCGATCTGGCGCATGTCCTGCTGTTCGGGCCGATGGGGGTGTTTGCGCTGCTGGGCATGGCCGCCATCGACCGACGCAAGCGGCGCACGCTGCCCGACTGGCACCGCCTGGCGCGGAACACCTCGCTGATCCCGCTGGCGCCGCTGCTCACCGGGCGATGGCGTCCCGGGCGATTCGCGCTGCCCGAGGCGGTGGCCGGGGTCCTGGTCTGGGCGCTGCTGCTGTGGCTGCACCCGATGGTGATCGGCCCCGACCCGCTGGCCGGGCTTTAGTCGCCGCCCAGCATCCGCTTGAACCAGCCCTTCTTCTTGCCGGCGTCGGTGTCCGCGTCCACGCCCGCGTCGGTTTCGGCATCGGCCTCTTTGGGTCCCTCGACCGCCTCGGCAAAGCGCTCGAAGAAATCGTCCGCCATCTTGCGCGCGAACCCGTCGATGATGCGGCTGCCCAGTTGCGCCAGCTTGCCGCCGACCTTGGCCTCGACCTGATAGGACAAGGTCGTGCCGCTGCCCTCGGGCGTCAGCGTCACGTGCGCCGAACCCTTGGCAAAGCCCGCCGCGCCGCCCTTGCCCTCGCCGGTCAGGGTCAGGCTCTGGCCCTCGATCACGTCGGAAAAGGTGACGACGCCGGTAAACCGCGCCTTGACCGGGCCGACCTTCTGGACGACGACAGCCTCATAACCCCCGGCCACCGATCCGCTCAGCGATTCACAGCCCGGGACGGCCTCTTTCAGCACCTCGGCATCCAGCAACGCGGCCCAGACCACGGCGGGCGCGGCGTCGATCAGGCGGGTATCCGTCAGTTCCATGCGTATCCTCCTCCGGTCGCGACGGCGAGAATACGCCAGACCCGGGGGCGCGTGAAAGCCGCCTTTGGTCTGTGAGACCTTGGTCGCATGGCCGCCCTGTTCCGTGCCACCGCCCGGGCTGGTATCCTGAACCCGCTCAGGAGGCCCCGCCATGTCCGCTACATTCGCCCGCGCGCTGATCGTCGATGACCACCCGCTGTTTTGCGACGCGCTGGCACTGACGCTGCGCGGAATCGCCGGCGTGGCGGATGTGGATTGCGCGCACTCGCTGGCGGCCGCGCTCGAGCGGTTCGAAACGGCGCCCCGGCCGGACCTGGTGCTGCTGGACCTGGACCTGCCCGATGTCGAAGGTCTGGACGGCCTGATCCGGCTGCGCGCGGGGCAACCCGACCTGCCGGTTCTGGTGGTCTCGTCGATGGCCGAACCGCGCCTTGTGCGGGCGGCGCTGGCGGCGGGCGCGGCGGGCTTCGTCCCCAAGCATTCCGGCCGCGAGGCGTTTCGCGCCGCGCTCGACGCGCTGGGCCGCGGCGACTGCTGGCGACCCGACGGTCTGGGCGACGAAACCGAGGCGGGGACCGAAACCTCGGTCGCCCGGCTGACGCAACTGACCCGTCAGCAGGCGCGTATCCTGGACCTGCTGTGCCAGGGCCGCCTGAACAAGCAGATTGCCTGGGAACTGTCGATCGCGGAAACCACGGTCAAGGCCCACGTCACCGCGATCATGCGCAAACTGGGCGTGCAAAGCCGAACGCAGGCTGTCCTGATCGCCCAGCAAGCCAAATTCACCAGCTTCATGCCCGAGGCCTGACGCCCCCCTTCTTTGTGCCGGAAATATCCTCGGGGGTATCCAAAGGGGGTGGAAAACCCCCTTTGGGCGGGGGGGTCGGGGGGCGGCAGCCCCCCGACGCCTGCTCACATCGGCCAGTGCTTCGCCACCATGGTGAGCACGTCATACTGCGCCACGACCGCGCCATTCTGGTTGCTGACCTTGCAATCCCACCGCACCTCGCCGTGCTCGGCATTTTCGCGCGGGTTGATCTCCTTGCAGGTCAGCTCCACGCCCAGCGTATCGCCCGGGTTCACCGGCGTCAGGAACCGCAGGTTGTCGACGCCGTAATTCGCCAGAACCGGCCCGGGGTCGGGTTGCACGAACAGGCCCGCGGCAAAGCTGACGATCAGATACCCATGCGCCACACGCCCGTCAAAGAACGGATTCGCGCGCGCCGCGTCCTCGTCCATATGGGCATAGAAGGTGTCGCCGGTGAAATGGGCGAAATGTTCGATGTCGTCCAGCGTGACCGTGCGGGTCGCAGTGACGATCCGGTCGCCCACGCGCAGATCCTCCAGCGATTTGCGGAACGGGTGCACATCCTCGCGCACCGGCGCGCCGGGCTGCCAACGCCCGGTGACGGCGCTCAGCAGGCGCGGGGTGCCCTGCACGGCGGTGCGCTGCATGAAGTGTTTCACGCCGCGAATCCCGCCCATTTCCTCGCCACCGCCGGCGCGGCCCGGGCCGCCGTGCACCAGGTTGGGCAGCGGTGCCCCGTGGCCGGTGCTGGTGGCCGCGCTGGCGCGGTTGCCGATCAGGATGCGCCCGTGGAACGGCGCCATGCCCAGCACGGCCCGTTCCGCCACCACGGCCGAATCGGTGAACACCGAGGCCGCGAGCGAGCCCTTGCCGCGCTGTGTCAGCGCAATTGCCTCGTCGAGGTCGTCATAGGGCATCACGGTGCTGACCGGTCCGAAGGCCTCGACATCATGCACCGCGCGGGCCACGCTGGGCTTGTCGCAAAACAGCACCACCGGGTTCAGGAACGCGCCGGCGTCGGGATCGCCCGAGGTCAGCGTGACCGCGTCGGGGTTGCCCACGACGATCTCGGCATCCGCCTGAAGATCGCGGATTCGCGCCCGCACCTCGTCGCGCTGCGCCATCGAGGCCAGCGCGCCCATGCGCGTGCCCGCGTCGCCCGGCAGTCCCACGCCCGTCTTGCCCAGCTCCGCGCCCAGCGCGGCGATGACCGCCTGTTCCTGCCCGCGGGGCACCAGAACGCGGCGGATGGCGGTGCATTTCTGCCCCGCCTTGACCGTCATCTCGCGCGTGACCTCTTTCACGAACAGGTCGAATTCCGGCGTGCCCGGCACCGCATCGGGGCCCAGAACGCTGGCATTGAGACTGTCCGCCTCCATCGTGAAGCGCACCGAATTCTCGACGATCGCGCGCCCGGATTTCAGCATCCGCCCGGTGCTGGCCGACCCGGTAAAGGTGACCACGTCCTGACCCGTCACATGGTCCAGCAGGTCGCCGGTCGAACCGCAGATCAGTTGCAGCGCGCCGTCGGGCAAAAGCCCGGTCTCGATGATCCGGCGCACCACCAGTTCGGTCAGATACGCGGTCTGCGAGGCCGGCTTGATGATCGCGGGCATCCCCGCCAGCAGCGTCGGCGAAAGCTTTTCCAGCATCCCCCAGACGGGAAAGTTGAACGCGTTGATGTGCACCGCGACGCCCTGCAAGGGTGACAGGATGTGCTGGGCGGCAAAGCTGCCGTCCTTGGACAGGGGTTCCACGTTGCCCTCGACCAGCACGCGGGTGTTGGGCAATTCGCGTCGCCCCTGCCCCGAGTAGCTGAACAGCGTGTGAATGCCGCCCTCGATATCCACCATCCCGTCGCGCGGGGTGGCGCCGGTGGCCAGCGACAGCGCGTGGAACGCGTCCTTGTGGTCGGTCAGCGCCTTGCCCAGGGCCTTCAACATCTCGGCCCGCTGGTGGAACGTCATCGCCCTGAGCGCGCCACCCGCGCGGCGCCCGAATTCCAGCGCCTCGGCCATGTCCAGCCCCGAGGCGTCGATGGTGGCCACCGCCGCGCCGGTGCCCGCGTCGCGCAGGACGATACCGTCGCGCGCGCCCGCTTTCCATTCACCGCAGATGTAGCTTTTCAGGGCATAGGGGGTCTGGGCCGTCATGTCGGCTCCTTTCAGGATCAGCGGTCGGGTCAGTTCAGCGAGAGATCGGCGACGATCGCCCGGACGGCGGTTTGCCAATCGGCCAGCATCGCCTCGTTGGTGCGGTGGCGCAGCCCCAGGCGGGCCAGCCGTTCGTAGCGCGCGGAATTGGCGGCGCCAAAGCCCGCCGCCACGCGCGGATGCCAATAGGCGATCGAACTGCGCGCGGCTTCGCGCCCGGCCTCGGTCCGGGCGATCTGCGTCAGCCCCTCGATCCCCAGTTCGGCATGGCGCCCCTCGACCGGGGCGATGGCGCGGAACACCTCGGCCAGCGGCTGATACGAGACCTGCGCCATTTCGGCCAGTTGCAGCCTTGCGGCCTGGCCCTGCAACACGTTCATCACCACCGCATCGACCCAGCCGGTCAGCGGGTAGCGGAACACCGAAAGCCGCATGTCGCCTTCTTGCCGGCTGGCGCCGATGTCGGTGTCGCGCGGCAGACGCGCAGCCCAGGGGTGCACCCCCTCGTAGCGGTCCGAATCGACGCCGAAATCGGCCATCACCGCCAGCACCCGTTCGGCGTGGTCGGCCTTTTCCAGCGTGATGCGCGCGGCGGCAATACGGCTCTTGATGCCGGGGGCGTCATTGATCGCGGCCGCGAACCCGGCCGAGGCCGCCAGTTCGCTGTCCACGAAACTGGCCATCAACCGCAGCAACTCGCCGCGATAGCGCGCCGGCACATTGCCCGGCGAGGTCAGCTTGCCGCCGTGGGCGAGATAGTCCTCGATGCTCATGTCGGTCATGACGGGGCCCTCATTGATCGTAGCTGACGACCACGCGGTCGCTCAGCGGGTAGCACTGGCAGGTCAGCACATAGCCCTGGTTGACCTCGTAATCCTCCAGCGCGTGATTGGTGTGCATCTCGACGTCGCCTTCCAGCACCTTGGCGCGGCAGGTCGAACAGACCCCCGCCTTGCAGGCATAGGGTGCGTCCAGCTTGTTCGCCAATGCCGCGTCCAGCAGGCTTTCGCCGGTCTTGGGCATCCGGAAGGTTCGGGTCGCGCCGTCCAGCGTGACCGTCGCCTCGCAGGCATCGCCGGTGTCGGCGGTGCGGCTGACGGCCTTTTGTTTCGCGCGCCCCGGCTGGCCCGAGGCGAACAGCTCGAACTTGATCTGGGCATCGGTGAGACCGTGCGCCTTCAGGCTGCGCGCGATGGTCAGCATCATCGGTTCCGGCCCGCAGATGAAGGCCGTGTCCACATCGGCGGCATCCACCCAATGGGTGAACAGGGCGGTCAGCTTGCCTTCGTCCACCAGCCCGGTGAACAGCTCGATCTCCTGCCCTTCGGCCTCGAGCACATGGATCACCGACAGCCGGCCCAGATACAGGTTCTTCAGATCCTCCAGTTCCTCGCGGAACATGATCGAATTGATCTGCTTGTTCGCATAGACCAGCGTGAAGCGCGACCTGGGCTCGCGCGTCAGCACGGTTTTCAGGATCGACAGCACCGGCGTGATGCCCGATCCGCCGGCAAATCCCAGATAGTGCCGCGCCGCCCCGGCATCGAGGGCCGTGTGGAAATTGCCCATCGGCGGCATCGCTTCCAGCACCGCGCCGGGGGCGAGATTCTCGTTTGCCCAGGTGCTGAAGGCGCCGCCATCGACACGCTTGATGCCGACCTTCAACAGGCCCTCGTCCAGGCCCGCGCAGATCGAATAGGATCGGCGCAGCTCCTCGCCGTCAAAGTCGCGGCGAAAGGTCAGATACTGACCTTGGGTAAAGGAAAATCGCGCGGCGTCCTCAGGGCGGGGGCGCAGGGTGACGACAACTGCGTCGCGGGTGTCCTTGTGCACGTCGATCACGTCGAGGGGCAGGAATCGGGCCATGTCAGCACCTCAGATGCATTTGAAATAGTCGAAGGGTTCCAGGCAATCGGCGCAGCGATACGCCGCCTTGCAGGGGGTCGAGCCGAACTGGCTGACCTTTTCCGTATGGGTCGAGCCGCAGCGCGGGCAGGGCACCGCCAGGTTGCTGCCGCCCTCGGTCAAGCGCGCGATCCGCCCCGCCAGCACGCCGTCGGCGGCGGTGCCGTCGATCGGCGGCGCGATCCCGTAGAGCCTGAGCGCGTCGCGGGCCGCGGGCTTGATCCAGTCGGATGTCCAGGCCGGGCTCAGCCGCCGTTCCAACCGCAGGTCAGCGACGCCTTCGGCGCGTAGCTTGCGCTCGATCTCCAGGTTGATGACACTGGTCGCGGGGCAGCCGGAATAGGTGGGTGTGACGGTGACCACCAATGTCTCGCCGTCATAGGCGACATCGCGGATGATCCCCAGATCGGTCAGACTGATGACCGGGATCTCGGGGTCGGGGACCTCGCCCAGCCAGGACCAGACCTGTTCCAGCGGCACGCCCATCGCATCACCACCGCGCGTCGGGATAGGCGCGTTGCAGCCATTGCATGGCGGACAGGAGATGCCCCAAATGCTCGCTGTGGCGGCCCTGCTTTCCGCCCTTGTGGGCGAAATCGCTGGACGGGCGGGTCAGCGTGGCCTCGGTCAGCACCGCGCCCACGACATCGTCCCAACCCGCGCGCAGGCTTTCGGGCGCGGGCATGATCCCGGCCTGGGCCAGGCGCGCGTCGGTGGCGTCGCCCAGGAACATCTCGCCCGTGTAGCCCCAAAGCGCCTCGAGCGCGGCCTGCATCCTGGCGTGGCTTTCGTCGGTTCCGTCGCCCAGGCGGATCACCAGATCGGCCGAACGTTCGATGTGATAGGCCACTTCCTTGCCGGCCTTTGCGGCGATCTCGGCGATGCGCGCATCGTTCGACCCCTCGAGCGCCTTCAGCATCGGCTGGTGCCAGGCGTCGAACAGGAATTGGCGCATCAGCGTCACGCCGAAATCGCCGTTCGGGCGTTCGACCAGCAGCAGGTTGCGGAAATCCCAGGCATCCCGGCGAAAGGCCAGCGTGTCGGCGTCGCGGCCCTGGCCCTCGACCTCGCCGGCAAGACCCAGCCAGAGCTGCGTCTGTCCGATCAGGTCCAGCGCCATGTTGGCCAGCGCGATGTCCTCTTCCAGGATCGGCGCGTGGCCGCACCATTCGGACACCCGGTGCCCCAGGATCAGCGTGTTGTCGCCCAGCCGCGTCAGGCCGGTGAACAGGTCATGCTCGGGCGAGCCCGCCGCAAGCGGCGCGCGCCCCGTGCCGCCCGCCTTGCGCGCGAGTTCCGCGGCATCGGGCGTCATCATGTCGGACATCGCGGGCATCACATATGCCCCACTTCGTCGGGAATGTCGTAGAACGTCGGATGGCGATAGACCTTGGCGTTCGAGGGTTCGAACAGGGGGCCCTTGTCGGACGGGGCCGAGGCCGTGATGTCGCCCGATTTGACGACCCAGATCGACACCCCTTCGTTGCGGCGGGTGTAGACGTCACGCGCGTGGCGGATCGCCAGTTCGGCGTCAGGGGCGTGCAGACTGCCGACGTGACGATGGTTCAGCCCGTGCTGACCCCGGATGAAGACTTCCCAAAGCGGCCATTCGTTGGACATGGACCAGGCCCTTTCATCTTGCGTTGAATACTCTCGGCGGGAGGGGCGGGGGGTGAGATCCCCCCGCCTATTCGGCGGCCACGCGGCGCGCGGCGGCCTTGCGGGCGTGGGCCATCAGTCCGTCACGGAACCATGCGCCGTCGGCCCAGGCCTTTTGCCGGGCTTCCATCCGGTCGGCGTTGCACGGACCGTTGCCCTTCAGCACCTCGTAGAACTCGGACCAGTCCGGTTCGCTGAAGTCCCAGCCACCCTTTTCCTCGTTCCAGGCCAGCGCCTCGTCGGGGATCGTCAGGCCCAGGTAATGCGCCTGGGGCACCGTCTGATCGACGAATTTCTGGCGCAGCTCGTCGTTGGTGTTGATCTTGATCTTCCAGGCCATCGACTGCGCCGAGTGCACGCTGTCCTTGTCCGAGGGGCCGAACATCATCAGGCTGGGATACCAGAAGCGGTTCAGCGCATCCTGGGCCATCGCCTTCTGTTCCGGCGTGCCTTGCGCCATCACGCGGATCAGGTCGTAGCCCTGACGCTGGTGAAAGCTCTCTTCCTTGCAGATGCGGATCATCGCCCGGCTGTAGGGCCCGAACGAGGTGCGTTGCAGCGGCACCTGGTTCATGATCGCCGCGCCATCGACCAGCCAGCCAACGGCGCCGATATCGGCCCAGTTCAGCGTCGGATAATTGAAGATCGACGAATACTTCATGCGGCCGGACAGCAGCTGTTCGGTCAGGTCGTCGCGCGATACGCCCAGCGTTTCCGCCGCGCAATAGAGATAGAGCCCGTGCCCCGCCTCGTCCTGCACCTTGGCCAGCAGGATCGCCTTGCGCTCCAGCGTCGGTGCGCGGGTGATCCAGTTGCCCTCGGGCAGTTGGCCGACCACCTCGGAATGCGCGTGCTGGCCGATCTGGCGGATCAGCGTCTTGCGGTAGCCTTCGGGCATCCAGTCCTTGGGCTCGATCTTTTCACCCGCGTCGATGCGCGCCTGAAAGGCGGCCAGCTTCTCGGGGTCGTCGTTGGTCGCCTCGGATTTCACCATCTGAGCATACATGACAGCCTCCTCAATCAGACCCGTTCCATGACCAGGGCGATGCCCTGGCCCACACCCACGCACATCGTGCACAGCGCATAGCGCCCGCCGGTGCGTTGCAGTTGCCACATTGCCGTGCCGACCAGCCGCGCGCCGGACATGCCCAGCGGATGACCGATGGCGATCGCGCCGCCCAGCGGGTTCACGCGCGGGTCGTCGTCCGCCAGCCCCAGGTCGCGCAGCACCGCCAGCCCTTGCGCGGCAAAGGCCTCGTTCAGTTCGATCACGTCCATCTGGTCCAGGCTCAGGCCCGTGCGCGCCATCAGCTTGCGCACCGCGGGCACGGGGCCCACGCCCATGATGCGCGGCTCGACCCCGGCCGCGGCCATGCCGACAACGCGCGCCCTGGGCGTCAGCCCCTGCGCCCGGGCTGCCGCTTCCGAGGCGACGATCACCGCCGCCGCGCCGTCGTTCACGCCGCTGGCATTGCCCGCGGTGACCGTCCGGTCGGCCCCGTTCACACCCTTGAGCTTTGCAAGTTGCTCGAAGGTCACGTCGGGGCGCGGGTGTTCATCGGTATCGACCACACGCGGGTCGCCCTTGCGCTGGGGGATCACCACCGGCGCGATCTCGTTCGCGAACAGGCCCGCCGCCTGCGCCGCCGCCCAGCGTTGCTGCGATCGCTGCGCGAACGCGTCCTGATCGGCGCGGTTGATGCCCCAGTCGGCGGCGACATTGTCCGCGGTTTCCGGCATGGAATCGATGCCGTAGCGGGACTTCATCGCCGGATTCACGAAACGCCATCCGATCGTGGTGTCATAGACCGCGTTGGCGCGGGAAAAGGCGGCGTCGGCCTTTGGCATGACAAAGGGCGCGCGGCTCATGCTTTCGACACCGCCCGCGATCATGAAGTCGGCGTCGCCCGCCCGGATCGCCCGCGCGGCCGATCCGACCGCATCCATCCCCGAGCCGCAAAGCCGGTTCACGGTGCTGCCCGGGACACCCACCGGCAAGCCCGCCAGCAGCACCGCCATGCGCGCCACGTTGCGATTGTCCTCGCCCGCCTGGTTGGCACAGCCATAGATGACATCGTCAACGGCGGACCAGTCGGTTCCGGCGTTTCGTTCCATCAGCGCCTTCAGCGGCGCGGCGGCCAGGTCGTCGGCACGAACCCCCGCAAGGGCCCCGCCATAGCGGCCAATCGGCGTGCGCACCGCATCGCAGATGAAAGCTTCGGTCATCGGTATCCTCCCATTCGCTGACCGCTTGGTCACTTTATAGGGCGCGTCATGTCACAAATCAACGGAAATTATCCAGTGGTTTGTGACATGTCAGCCAGTTCGCAGCACTGCGCTGCGAAGCCCTTGATCCGGCGTGTTTTTGTCCAGGTCCAGACGCGCCATTGTCGCGGGCGTCGTGGCGGGTAACGGGCCGTCCGCGCCCTCGAAACGGGATCCGGCGAACGAATCGGCGGCCGGGCTCAACGCAGCATAGAGACGGTGGAACAGCGCGCGGGCGGCGTGACCGGGCCAGTCGGCGGGCAGGGCCTGGGGCGGCAGGCGGGGATCGCGCAACAAGGCGCCGCGCCAGACATGGACCAGCAGCAACCGCGCCGCCATCGCGTGGGCGCCGTCCCGGGTGCCATCCAGGGCGCCGATCCCTTCGAGCGGCGCGAACCGGGCGATCAGATCGCGATAAGCCTGGGCGTGGGGCGCCAGATCCCAGCCATGCGCGGCAAAGTCGGGCAACAGGTCCATCGCGCCGGCGGGCTCGGTGTCGAAGGCCAGCATCCCCTCGGGCACCGGCCCGCGCGCGGGTCCGACCGCCAGTTGCGGGCGCAGCCGGGCAAAGCCCTGTCGCTCCAACCGGGGCATCAGAGCCTCGGCATCGTCGGCGGGCAGATGCACGAAGCGCCAGCGCCAGGGCTCGGGCGGGCCATAGATCAGGCGGCCGGCGGCCTCGAACTCGGCCTGGGCACCGTCGGACAGACGGTAGAAACTGCGCCGCCCGCGCCGCCATCCCTCCAATTGTCCCGAGGCCACCAACCGCGACACGGCGGTCCGCACCAGGGTTTCGCTGATGCCCACCGCGGCGCAGGTTTCGATGATGGTGCCGATCCAGACGGCGCCGCCCCGGGGCACCACCGCGTCGCCGTAGAGCGTGACGATGAACCCGGCCGCACGCAGCGGCAGGACCTGCACCAGGTCGGCGACGATTTCGGACACAGAGGACGCATCGGACATGCCCCATCCTCGACCCTCGCGAGGGCTTGCGCAAGCCCGCGGCGCGTGCGACGGCGGGGCATGACCAACCTCGCCACCCCCAGCCGCCCCACCCTGACCAACTGGATCGAGATCGCCGCGCTGGGCGTCATCTGGGGCGCCAGCTTCCTGTCGGTTCATGTCGCGCTGACGGGTTTCGGCCCGCTGACCGTGGCCGCCGGCCGTATCGGCATCGCCGCCGCCACGCTGGCGTTGCTGTGCGTGCTGCTGCGCCTTCCGCTGCCGTCCCTGCACGCCGACCGGCGGGTCTGGCGGCACGCGCTGGGCATGGCGGTGTTCACCAACGTCCTGCCCTTTGCGGTGATCGCCTGGGCGCAACAGACGGTGCAGTCCAGCTTTGTCGGTATCACGATGGCGCTGGTGCCGCTGTTCACGTTGGTCATGGCCCATGTCGCCCTGCCCGGCGAGCGGTTGACCCTGCCGCGCATCGCCGGGGTGTTGCTGGGGCTGGTGGGCGTGGTGGTGCTGATCGGGCTGGACGGGTTGACGCTGACGGGCGAACCCTGGCACGCGCTGGCGCAATTGTCTTGCGTCGGCGTCACCGTCAGTTACGCGCTGGGGTCGATCGTGACGCGGCGCTGCCCGGCGGTTGACCCGGTTGCCTTTTCCACCGCATCGCTGCTGCTGGCCGCCGCGATGATCGTGCCCGTGGCCCTGGCGGTCGAGGGGGTGCCCCACGCACCCCCCGCCCCGGCGCTGTGGGCGCTGGCCTATCTGGGGCTGATGCCGACGGCCTTTGCCACGCTGATCCTGGTGCATGTGGTGCGCAGCGCGGGGCCGACCTTTCTGACGCAGACCAACTATCAGGTTCCGGTCTGGTCGGTTCTGTTCGGCACGCTTCTGCTGAGCGAGCCGCTGCCTCCGCAATTCCTGGCCGCGCTGGGGCTGATCCTGGCCGGGCTGGCCGTCAGCCGCATGGCGCGCCGCTGAGTTTCGCCGCGCTGCCGCGGAAATTTCATTTGTGCCGGGGGAGTGATGCCTGTATCAGCGCCGCGCGCGCTGGAATGCCGCTCTGACCCCTTTTGCCACCGGGAGGGCCCGAGATGTTGCAGACCCCTTATTACCTGATCGACAAGGCGCGGCTGCTGCCGAACATGGAAAAGATCGCCTGGCTGCGCGAGCGGTCCGGGGCGAAATCGCTGCTGGCGCTGAAATGCTTCGCCACCTGGTCGGTCTTTGATTTCATGGCGCAGTATATGGACGGCACGACCAGTTCCTCGCTCTACGAGGTGCGTCTGGGGCGGGAAAAATTCGGCAAGGAAACGCACGCCTATTCCGTGGCCTACGCCGATCACGAGATCGACGAGGTGCTGGCGCATTCGGACAAGATCATCTTCAACACCATCGGCCAGCTTTCCCGGTTCGACGCGAAAAGCGCGGGCGTGACGCGCGGGCTCAGGGTCAATCCGGGGGTTTCGACCTCGGATTTCGACCTTGCCGATCCCGCGCGGCCCTTTTCGCGCCTGGGCGAGCATGACCCGGAAAAGATCGCGCAGGTGGCGGACAAGATCACCGGCTTCATGTTCCACAACAACTGTGAGAACGCGGATTTCGACCGCTTCGACGCGATGCTGACGCTGATCGAGCAGCGGTTCGGCTTCCTGATCCGCGACATGGACTGGATCAGCCTGGGCGGCGGCATCCATTTCACCGGCGATGGCTATCCGCTGGACCGACTGGCCGACCGGCTGAAACGCTTTGCCGATAGCAACGGCGTGCAGGTCTACCTGGAACCCGGCGAGGCCGCGATCACCAACGCGGCAACCCTCGAGGTGACGGTGCTGGACACGCTGCACAACGGCAAGAACCTGGCCATCGTGGACAGCTCGATCGAGGCGCATATGCTGGACCTGCTGATCTATCGCCAGTCGGCCAAGGTCAGCCCGAACGCCGGTCCCCATGACTGGATGGTCTGCGGCAAGTCCTGCCTGGCCGGCGACATCTTTGGCGAGTTCCACTTTGCCGAACCGCTGCAAGCCGGGGATCGCCTGTCGATCCAGGACGCGGCCGGTTACACGATGGTCAAGAAGAACTGGTTCAATGGCGTGAAGATGCCGGCGATCGCGGTGCGCGAGCTGGACGGCAGCGTCCGGCTGGTTCGCGATTTCGGCTACGAGGATTTCGCGGCAGCCCTGTCGTGAACGGTTGAAACCTGAGTCCCAAGGAGGTGCATGGGCGAAATGAAACGCAATATCCTGATCATCGGAGCCGGGGGCGTTGCCCAGGTCGTCGCGCACAAGGCCGCGCAGAACAACGACATTCTGGGCGACATCCATATCGCCAGCCGGACCCTTTCCAAATGCGAGGCGATCCTGGCCTCGGTCCGTGAAAAGGGGGCGATGAAGGTGGATGGCGTGTTGCAGGCCCATGCCGTGAACGCCCGCGACACCGCCGCCGTCGCCGCGCTGATCCGCGAGACCGGCGCCGGGATCGTCATCAACGTCGCGCAGGCGTTCGTGAACATGCCGGTGCTGGACGCCTGCGTGGAAACCGGCGTCGCCTATCTGGACACCGCGATCCACGAGGAACCCGACCAGATCTGCGAGGCGCCGCCGTGGTATGGAAACTACGAGTGGAAGCGAAAGGCCGCCTGCGCCGAAAAGCGGGTGACCGCGATCCTGGGCGTGGGCTTCGACCCGGGCGTGGTGAACGCCTATGCGCGCTTTGGCATCGACACCTGTGTGCCCGAGGTCGAATCGATCGACATCATCGATATCAACGCGGGCTCGCACGGGCGCTGGTTCTCGACCAACTTCGACCCCGAGATCAATTTCCGCGAGTTCACCGGCACGGTCTATTCCTGGCAGAACGGCGCCTGGCAGTCGAACACCATGTTCGAGGTCGGCCACGAGTGGGACCTGCCCGTCGTCGGCAAGCAGAAAACCTACCTGACGGGCCATGACGAGGTGCATTCGCTGGCCACCCATTATCCGCAGGCCGACGTGCGCTTCTGGATGGGGTTCGGCGATCACTACATCAACGTCTTCACGGTGCTGAAGAACCTGGGCCTGCTGTCGGAAAAGCCCGTCACCACCGCCGAGGGGCTCGAGGTGATCCCGCTCAAGGTGGTCAAGGCGGTGCTGCCCGATCCGGCCTCGTTGGCGCCGGACTATGTGGGCAAGACCTGTATCGGCACGCTGGTGAAGGGCACGAAGGACGGCAAACCGGCCGAAGTGCTGGTCTACAACATCGCCGACCACAAGGACGCCTATCTCGAGGTCGGCTCGCAGGGGATCAGCTACACCGCCGGCGTGCCTCCGGTCGCGGCGGCGATGCTGATCGCGGATGGCACCTGGGACGTGGCCAGGATGGTCAACGTCGAGGAACTGGACCCCAGGCCGTTCTTCACGATCCTCGACCGGATCGGTCTGCCGACCCGCATCCGCGATACGGCCGGCGATCGCGCCTGGAACGCCTGACGGACAAAGGGGGGCTGTCTGCCCCCCTCTTCGCGTGCCGCGAATTCACCCCCCGAGGATATTTCCGGCACAAAGAAGGGGCGGGTTCGGGTCAGAGGTCGAACTGCGCCAACACGGGGGCGTGGTCCGAGGGTTGGTCCCAGCCGCGGGCGGCGCGCAGGATGCGCGAGGCGTGCGCCGCGTTGGCGATGTCGGGGCTGGCCCAGATGTGATCCAGGCGGCGGCCCTTGTCGGCGGTGTCCCAGTCCTTTGCGCGGTAGGACCACCAAGAATACAGGAGCCCGTCAGGAATGTCCTGGCGGGTCACGTCGACCCAGCCCGCGGCGGTGCGGGTGTCCTCGAACAAGGCGACCTCGACCGGGGTGTGGCTGACGACCTTGAGAAGGGCCTTGTGGTTCCAGACGTCATCCGCGCGCGGGGCGATGTTCAGGTCGCCCACCAGGATCGCCTTTTCCGGTCGGTCGGCGCGGAAGCGATCGCGCATCTCGGCCATGAAATCCAGCTTGTGGCCGAATTTCTCGTTCGCCTCGCGGTCGGGGATGTCGCCGCCGGCGGGCACATAGCAATTGTGGATCGTCACCCCATTGTCCAGCGTGGCCGCGACATGGCGCGCGTCGCCCTTGCCGACCCAGTCGATATGGCCCGCGTCCCTGAGCGGCAGGCGCGACAGGATGGCGACGCCGTTGTAGCCCTTTTGCCCGCGCGCGACCATGTGGCCGTAGCCAAGCGCGGCGAAATCCCCGAGCGGGATCTGATCCACCGGGCTCTTGCATTCCTGAAGGCAGAGCACGTCGGGCGCCTGTTCGGACAGGAATTTTTGAACCAGCGGGCTACGCAAGCGGACGGAATTGATGTTCCAGGTGGCGAGGGTGAAGGGCATGGCGGGATCTCCTGACGCCGCAAAGACCTACACGCCGCCGACCTGTTTAGAAACCCGTTTCCTGCGCCCGAGGTGACCATGCGCCCGATCCTGCCGTTGCTCGTATTCCTGATGCTTGCCCCTGCCGCCCGCGCCGAGGGGGTTCTTCTGACCCGCGCCGGCCGGACCGAGACCCTGCGCGTCGCCCCGCAGACGCTGGGCAACCGATCGTCGTGGGATGGCGACCCGGCGTCGCTGACCTTCGCCTTTGACGCGACGGGGCGCGACGGGGTCTACGGGCTGACCGTGTCGCTGAGCGGCGGGCGCGCGACCTCGGTGATCCTGTGGCTGCCCGAGGGTCGCTATCTGGCCATGGAGGCGCTGGAGACCCGGCTGTCGCCGGTGCAGATTGACGGCCCTGCGCTGCACGTTGCCGGACACACCGTCGCGCGCGATGACGCCTTGCGGCTGGAATTCGACCTGGTGCTGCCGACGATTGATTTTGCGCCCACCCCGGGCCCCGGGCCCGACCCGCAGGACTGAAAAAAAGGCCGGGCGCGAAGCCCGGCCAAGTCCAACAGGGAGGAAGCGTGTCATGACCCCGACACGCGAGGGGAGGGACAGTGAGAAACGATTCTCACAAAACAGATAAGAACTGGTAAACGCGGCAACAATAGGGCGCGCGGTGAAACAGTTTCACGGCACCAGCCGGTAGCCGCCCGGTTCCGTCACCAGAAGCCGCGCGTTCGAGGGGTCGGGCTCGATCTTCTGGCGCAGGCGGTAGATGTGCGTTTCCAGCGTGTGGGTCGTCACGCCCGCGTTGTAGCCCCAGACCTCGTGCAGCAGGACCTCGCGCGGGGCCAGGCCATCGGGCGCGCGATAGAGGAACTTCAGGATGTTCGTCTCTTTCTCGGTCAGGCGGATCTTGCGCTCGCGCGGGTCGACCAGCATCTTCTGCGCGGGCTTGAACTGATAGTCGCCCAACTGGAACACGGCATTTTCGGATTGTTCGTGCTGGCGCAACTGGGCGCGGATGCGGGCCAGCAGCACCGGGAACTTGAACGGCTTGGTGATGTAGTCGTTCGCGCCCGAATCCAGGCCCAGGATCATGTCGGCGTCGGTATCCTGGCCGGTCAGCATCAGGATCGGGCACTTCACGCCCGATTTCCGCATCCGTTTGCACAGCTCGCGGCCGTCGGTGTCGGGCAGGCCGACGTCCAGGATGACCAGGTCGTATTGCTCCTCGCGCACGCGGTCCATCGCGGCCGCGCCGTCGCCGGCTTCGAAGGTGTCGAAATCCTCGGTCGCCACCAGTTGCTCGGCCAGGGCCTCGCGCAGGTCCTCGTCGTCATCGACCAGCAGAATCTTGTTCAGTTTCGACATGTCGGCGTCCTCGCACTCGGGCTTGTTCTGCGTCCAAGGTGTTGCGGCGGCGCGAAAGGTTCAAGAAACGGCGGAAAATCTCACGCGGACGTGTCGGGGGCGTGGGGAATGTTTCAATTTCGCCCGGGGTATCTTACATCCGGGGCGGAAATGTTTCAGCATGTTGGCCCATGTCGCTGTCGCCCAGTCCCCTCGAACGCCTGAATCGCGCCCGCGCGGACTTGCGCATCGGCTTGCCGGTGGTGCTGACCGCGGGCGCCCAGTCCGCCCTTGTCGCCGCCGCCGAGACCCTGGATGCGGACCGGCTGGCGACGATGCGCACGCTTGGGGCGCCGGTCCTGGCGATCACGGCGCATCGGGCGCAGACCCTCAAGGCGCGTGCCTACGACGGCGATCTGGCCCGGATACGGCTGCCCACCGAGGCCGATATCGCCTGGGTCGAGGCCCTGGCAGACCCCGCCGACGACCTGACGCATCCCATGAAGGGCCCGCTGACCTCGGAACGCGACGGCGCCGCCGATCTGCACCGCGCGGCGATTCGCCTGGTGAAGTCGGCGCAGCTCCTGCCCGCCGCGCTGGTGGTCCAGACCGCCAAAGCTCCGGCCCTCGCCGCGTCGCACGGGCTGACGTCCCTGTCGGCCCAGGACACGCACAGCCCGCAAACGCGGCTCTCGTCGGTGATTGCGGCGCGGTTGCCAATGCGGCTGGCGGGCGCGGGACGGCTGCATGTTTTCCGCCCCGAGGACGGCGGCATCGAACATTACGCGATCGAGGTCGGCCGCCCGATGCGCGATGCGCCGGTGCTGGCCCGGCTGCATTCGGCCTGTTTCACCGGCGATGTTCTGGGATCGCTGAAATGCGACTGCGGTCCGCAGCTTCACGCCGCTCTGGTGGCCATGCATCAGGCCGGATCTGGCGTTCTGCTCTATCTGAACCAGGAGGGGCGCGGCATCGGCCTGGCCAACAAGATGCGCGCCTATTCGCTTCAGGATCAGGGGTTCGACACGGTCGAAGCCAACCACAGGCTGGGGTTCGAGGACGACGAACGCGATTTCCGTCTGGGGGCCGAACTGCTGCGCAAGCTGGGGTTCGGGGCGGTGCGGTTGCTGACCAACAATCCGCGCAAGGTCGCGATGCTGGAAAAGGGTGGCATCGCGGTGACCGAGCGGGTGCCGCTCAAGGTCGGTGAAACCGCCGAGAACGCGGCCTATCTGGCGACCAAGGCGGCGAAATCGGGGCATCTGTTGTGAGCCCGGGCGACCTGGTGCTGACGCCCACGGGGCTGCGCTTCCTGGGGCGCCGCTTTCCCTGCTCCATCGGCCGCGGCGGCGTTACCTTGCAAAAGCGCGAAGGCGACGGCGCCACCCCCGCGGGCGATCACCGGATCACCGGGATGCTCTACCGCCCCGACCGGCTGCCGGCGCGGGTGCTGCCGGGCTGGGCCCGCCCGATCGGCCTGCGCGACCTGTGGTGCGATGACCCCGCGCATCCGGCCTACAACCGCCCCGCGCGCGCGCCCCTCGCCGCCAGTCACGAGGTCCTGCGCCGCGCCGACCCGCTCTATGACCTGATCCTGCTGACCGACTGGAACGCCGCGCCCCCGCAGCCGGGCCGGGGTTCGGCGATCTTTCTGCATCGCTGGCGTCGGACCGGGTATCCGACGGCGGGCTGCATCGCCTTTGCCGCCGCAGATCTTCTGTGGATCGCCCGCCGCATCGCCCCGGGCGCGGGACTTTTCGTCCGGGGCTAGCGCGTGCTGTTGCCCTTCTTTGTGCCGGAAATATCCTCGGGGGTATCCAAAGGGGGTGGAAAACCCCCTTTGGCGGGGGGTGCGGGGGGCTGGCCCCCCGCTGCCTACAGCACCGCGGCGATGGCTTTCGCGACCTGCGGGATGCTCTCGTCCGTCAGCCCGGCCATGTTCAGCCGTCCGCCGCCGACGACATAGACGCCGAACTCCTCGCGCAGGCGCAGGATCTGTTCGTCCGTCCCCCCAAGAACCGAGAACATCCCCCGCTGGTCGGCCAGGAATCCGAACCGGTCCGATCCGCAAGCGTCGCGCAGCGCCCGCGCCAGGGACCGGCGCAGCCCATTCATCCGGTCGCGCATCGCCGTCAGCTCGTCGCTCCATTCGGCGCGCATCGCCGCGTCGCCCAGGATCTCGGTCACCACCCGCGCGCCATGGTCCGGCGGAAAGCTGATGGTCTGACGGTTCAGGGTTTCCAGCGTGCCTTGCACCAATGCCCGTTCGTCTTCGGGGCATTGCACCAGGCAGACGCCGGTCCGCTCGCGGTAGAGCCCGAAATTCTTCGAGGCCGAGGCAACGACGATCAGCCGCTCGACCCGCCCTGCCAGCAGCCGCACACCGGCCGCGTCCTTGTCCAGTCCGTCGCCAAAGCCCTGATAGGCGAAATCGACAAAGGGGATCAGCCCGCGCGCGTTGCAGAACGCGGCCACCTGCGCCCAGTCGTCGGCGTTCAGATCGGCGCCGGTGGGGTTGTGGCAACAGCCGTGAAGGATCACCACATCCCCCGCCCTGGCGCTTTCAAGGTCCTGCCACATCGCCTCTCGCGCCACCGCGCCGGTCTCGGCGTCGTAATAGCGATAGGGTTTCCATTGCAGCCCGGCGGCCTTGGTCAGCGCCATGTGGTTCGGCCAGGTCGGCGCGGAAATCCACACCGTCGCACCCGGATTGGCCGCATGGACCAGATCGAGCCCCAGCTTCACGCCCCCCGTGCCCCCGGTCGAGGTCGTCCCGGCCAGCCGCGCGGGATCGGCCGCGTCGCCCAGCACCAGCCCGGCCATCGCCTGGCGGAACGCCGGATCGCCGGAAAGCGTGGTGTAGCTCTTGGTGTCCTGCTCGTTCACCAGTTTCTGTTCCGCCGTCTTGACGGCGCGCATCACCGGGGTCCGGCCCTGGGGGTCCTTGTAGACACCCAGCCCCAGGTCCACCTTGGCGCTGCGCGGGTCCTCGCGGAACAGCGTCATGACCTTCAGGATCGGGTCGGCGGTGGGGGCGGGGAGAACCTTGAACATGGCGCGTTCCTAATGCAGGGGCCTAGAGCAGGGGTTGCAGAAAGGTCTGGTCGCGGGTCAGCACGCGGCTGCGGACCTCGGTGCGGGCGGGCGTGAAACCCATGCGCTGGTATTGCGCCAAGGCGCGGGGGTGGTCCAGCGTGCAGGTGTTGACGGTCATCAAATGCGTGCCGGGGCGGTCCCACCCGGTCAGGATCGCGGTCTTCAGCAGGAAGCTGCCCAGCCCCTGACCGACGGCCTCGGGCACCAGGCCGAAATAGGCCAGGTCACAGGTTCCGGCCTGGCGCCAGTCCAGCAGGAAGAACCCCTGCGGCCACCCTTTGCCCATCAGCGTGTAAAGCGCGACATCGGCGTGCTGCACCCAGTCGCGCACGGCCTCGGTCGGTTCGGCGTGCATGTCGGTCCAGGCGTAATCGCGCCCCACCGCGTCATAGAGCGCCAGAAACCACCAGGCGGGCGGGTCCTCGGCGCGGATCAGCGCGTGGTCGTGCCCGATGGGCTGGGCCGGCCAGCCATAGGACGGGCGGCGGTCCATCTCCAGCCAGGTGACGCGATAATCGACGGTTTCGCCGGCCTTGCGGGCGATCATGTCAGCCTTTCTCGACCTTCAGATCGGGATACATGCCCCATTCCGACCACGAGCCATCATAGAGCGCGTGGTTCCGGTGGCCGACGATCTCCAGCGCCAGGCTGATGACCGCGGCGGTCACGCCCGACCCGCACGAGGTGATGACCGGGCGGTTCAGATCGACACCCGCCGCCACCAGCGCGGCGCGCAGCGCATCGGGGTCCTTCATCGTGCCATCGGCGTTCTGCAAGTTGGCGAAGGGCAGGCTCAACGAGCCGGGGATGTGCCCCGCGCGCAGTCCGGGGCGCGGTTCCTCGACCTCGCCACGGAAACGCTCGGCGCTGCGGGCATCGACAATCTGCCAATCCCCCAGCTTCGAGGCCGAGGCCACCTGGCTCACGTCCTTCACCAGATGCGCCTGGCGCTGCACGGTGATGTGGCGGTCGCGCACCATGGGGGGCAGGTCCTCGATCTCGCGGCCCTCGGCCTTCCACTTGGGCAGGCCGCCGTCCAGCACCGCGACATCCATCTTGCCCATCAGCCGAAAGGTCCACCAGACGCGCGGCGCCGACCAGACGCCCTTGGTGTCATAGACCACCACCTGGTGCCCGTCGCCCACGCCCAGCGCCCGCATCCGGCTGACGAACTTCTCGGGCGGGGGGGCCATGTGCGGCAGGGCCGACCGCTGGTCGCTGATCTCGTCGATGTCGAAGAACCGCGCGCCGGGGATATGTTCGTCCCGATACTCGGCCCTGGCGTCGCGCCCGGTGGCCGGCATGTGCCACGAGGCATCGAGAATGCGCAGGTCCGGGTCGCCCATATGGGCGGCCAGCCAGTCGGTGGACACAAGCGTGCGGGGATCGTCGGTCGCCATGCGGTCTCTTCCTTGCCTGAGGTCCTCCATGGGATACCGTCAGCCGGACGGGTCAGGCAAGGGCAGAAGCGCCCGTTCCGGCGCCTGCGTGGCCGCCCGGTGACGCCCGGGGTGCAGCCGGGCGCGCAACGGATGCTGGCGCTGCGGGGCGGGCCGCGCTAAATCCGCCTCATGCGACAGACCCTGACCGAACTCTATGATGCGCGTGTGGCCAAGGGCGAGATCCGCCCCGACGCGGCCCAACGCGCCGTCCTGCCCCTGCTGGACGAACGCCGCGCTGCCTTGGAAACCCCGCAGAAGAAGGGTCTTCTGGGGGGGCTGTTCAAGAAACCGCCCCAAGGGCCCCGGGGGCTGTATCTGTGGGGCGGTGTCGGGCGCGGAAAGTCGATGCTGATGGACCTGTTCGAACAGGCGACCGACATCGATGCCAAGCGCCGCGTGCATTTCCACGCCTTCATGCAGGAAATCCACCACGGGATGCACGAAGCCCGCAAGACCGGCGTGGACGACGCGCTGGCGCCTGTAGCCAGGGCGGTGGCGCAGGATCTGCGGCTGCTGGCCTTTGACGAGATGCAGATCACCGACATCACCGATGCGATGATCGTCGGCCGGCTGTTCCAGATGCTGATGGAGGCCGGCGTGGTGATCGTCACCACCTCGAACCGCCCGCCCGAGGATCTTTACAAGAACGGCCTGAACCGGGCGCTGTTCCTGCCGTTCATCGCCCTGCTGCGCGCGCGCATGGAGGTGATCGAACTGCAAAGCGAGACCGACTATCGCCAACACCGGCTGACCGGCGCGCAGGTCTATTTCACGCCCGCCGATGCCGGCGCCCATGCGGCGATGGATGCGCTCTGGTCCGAGCTGACGGGCGTTGGCGCCGGCACGCCCCTGGTGCTGGAGGTGCAGGGCCGCAAGGTCGAGATCCCGCACCACCACAACGCCGTCGCGCGCACCGGCTTCTGGGACCTGTGCGGGCGCCCGCTGGGGCCGGCGGACTATCTGGCGCTGGCCGACCGCGTGCGGGTCCTGATGATCGAGGACATCCCCCATCTGTCCGCCGCCAACTACAACGAGGCCAAGCGCTTCGTCACGCTGATCGACGCGCTTTACGAGGGGCGCGTGCGGCTGATCGCCAGTGCCGCCGATCAGCCCGAACGGCTGTATATGGAAGGGGCCGGCGCGTTCGAATTCGAACGAACCGCCAGCCGCTTGCGCGAGATGCAGGCCATCGACTGGGGCAGCGCCTGAGGGTTACTCGGCGCTGCCGGTCCGCTCGATCTTGCTGTAGGCCTTCAGCTTGGCGTCCCCCTTGGCGCGTTCTCGCTGTTGCAGGTCCTTGGTCGCCTGCGCGGGCTGCTTGCCGCGCTCGATCTCGGCGAATTTCGCCATCTTGGAACCCGAGGCGCCGTGGTCATGATCCAGGGGATGTTTCGACATCGGTTTCTCCTTTGAATCTGCCGGGCTGACAATCCTAGCGTGAATCCGGGCGCAAGTCACGCCGCGGCGGCGGAAGTCAGCGCAAGGGTCTGCATCAGCACCTGATCCAGCGGCGTATCCTGCCAGTCGGGCAGCAGGGCGTGCAGGCGCGCGCCGTCCATCCGGTGCGGGGTCTCGTAGAGATAGCGCATCTCGCCCAGTTCCCGCGCCAGTTCCCAGACCGGGCCGGCCAGCCGCATCGCCCACCAGGGAAACCGGTCAAAGCCCAGCGAGCGGCCGGTCAGGTGTTCGATCCGGTCCTTCAACTGCCGCGCGCTGAAGGTATGGCCCGGAAAGGGCACGTCACAGAATGCGGGCAGCGCGGCGCGGCGTTCGGCCAGCATCACGCCTGCGCGGGCCATGTCGGGCAGCCAGGCATGGGCGCGCACCACGTCGGGGTCGCCGGGCGCCGTCACGCGACCCTTGGCCAGATTGCGCAGATAGAGGTATTGCAGCACCGAATCGGTGGCCCGGGCATCCATGAAATCGCCTGCCCGCAAGAGGATCGTCTGCACCCCTTCGGTCGCGGCGGTGCGATAGCGGGCCTCGACCTCGGCGCGGATGCGGCCCTTGCGGCTGCGGGGCGCGTGCGGGGTGTGTTCGTCCCAGGGGCCGGGCTGGTCGCCGAACACATAGACATTGCCCGGAAACAGCACCGTCGCCCCTGAGGTCTTTGCCGCCGCCAGGACCTGCGTGGTGATCTGCGGCAGGATGCGGTCCCAATCGTGGTAATTCGGCGGGTTCAACCCGTTCACGATGACCGCGCAGCCCTGCGCGGCCAGGTCCATGTCAGTGCCGCGCTTGTAGGCCCGGGTTTGCCAGCCGGCGGCGCGGAAGGCGGCGGTGAAATTGCGGCCGATCTTGCCGTTGGCACCAAGGATGAGGGCGGTCTGGGTCATGGGGATCTCCTTTTGCGACGGGCAGAAGATGAGGCCCGGCTTCCCCAAAGAAAATTGCATACAGGCGCATGTCATGTATTCATGAATGAATGGACAAGTTGAGCTCACTGGACTGGTCGCTGGTGCAGGCCTTTCTCGCCGTGGCGGAAACGGGCAGCCTGTCGGCGGCGGCGCGGGCCCTGGGGCGCAGCCAGCCGACGCTGGGCCGCCAGATCAAGACGATCGAGGGACAACTGGGCGCCGACCTGTTCCACCGCCAGCCCCGGGGGTTTTCCCTGACCGAGGACGGGCAGGCGCTGCTCGAACCCGCCCGCGCGATGCGCGACGCGGCGAATCGCATGGCGCTGACCGTGGCAGGCCACGAGGCGCGGCTCGAAGGCAGCGTGCGCGTCACCGCCAGCGTCGCGGTGTCGGTCTGGCATCTGCCGCCGGTTCTGGCCGCCCTGCGCGTGGCCGAGCCCCTGATCCGCATCGACCTGGTGCCCACGGACCGGACCTCGAATCTGCTGTATCGCGAGGCCGACATCGCGATTCGCATGTATCGGCCGACCCAGCAGGACCTGATCGCCCGGCACCTTGGCGACGTGGGCATCGCGGCCTTTGCGGCAAAAACCTACCTGGCCAGGCGCGGCATGCCCCGGACGGCGCAGGACCTGGGTCAGCACGATCTGGTGGGCATGGACCGGGAAACCCTGCTGATCGACGGGTTTCGCCAGGGCGGGATGCTGGCGACCCGCGACTGGTTCGCGACCCGCAGCGACGACATCGTCGTTGCCTGGGAACTGGTGCGCGCTGGCTGCGGGATCGGCTTTGCCCAGCGCAGTATCGGCGCCCGCGATCCCCTGGTGCAGGAAATCGACCTGGGTTTTCCCCTGCCGCGCCTGCCCGTCTGGCTGACTGCCCACCCCGTGATGCGGCGCACCCCCCGGGTGCGCCGGGTCTGGGACCTGCTCGCCGAAGGTCTGGCGCCGATGTTCAGGGCCGGGGCGTAAGCGAACCGCCCCAGGCGATCAACTGATTGATGAGCGGGCGAATGCGCGGCCCCTCGCGGTCGCAGGTGTCCGGTTTGTCCAACATGGCAAAGGCCGGGCGGTAGAACCGGTCGTCATAGGCGTTGCTGTCCAGCACCCCCAGCGCCGCCGCCACCAGATCGGCCGAGCCGGTGACCAGCGCGAATTCCTCGGGCGTCAGGCCATGGCCCGGGCAATTCTCGCTCACGACATTCGCCGTGACCAACTGCATCAGAAGATGCTCTTGTTCGCCGGTCGGCAGCGGCGGAATCCGCGGCAAGGGCACTGTGACGCCGCCATCGGCCCAGGCCGATGCGGCCAACAGGGTCAGGGCAAGAACGAGCAGGGGTTTCATCAAGGGCTCCGTCTGGAAAACTGGCCCAGACTAGCACGGCGGCGCTGTGCGTGGCACGGGATTTGCGGCGCGCTTGACCCGGCGACACAGGCGCGCTAGGCCCCTTCGCGCACCCAGATACAGGAGTCCCCCGTGGCCAATCCTTCCCTGCTCATCCTCGCCGGCGACGGCATCGGCCCCGAAGTCATGGCCGAGGTGAAGAAGATCATCGCCTGGATGGGCGACAAGCGCGGCGTCACCTTCGATGTCAGCGAGGACCTGGTGGGCGGCTGTGCCTATGACGTGCACGGCAAGCCCCTCGCCGACGCGACGATGGAAAAGGCGCAGGCGGTGGACGCGGTCCTGTTGGGCGCCGTCGGCGGGCCCAAGTATGACGCCCTCGATTTCAGCGTGAAACCCGAACGCGGCCTGCTGCGCCTGCGCAAGGAAATGGACCTGTATTCGAACCTGCGCCCCGCGCAGTGCTTTGATGCGCTGGCCGATTTCTCGTCGCTGAAAAAGGACGTGGTGGCCGGGCTCGACATCATGATCGTGCGCGAGCTGACCTCGGGTGTCTATTTCGGCGAGCCGCGCGGCATCTTCACCGAAGGCAACGAGCGCGTCGGCATCAACACCCAGCGGTATACCGAAAGCGAGATCGCCCGCGTCGCGCGTTCGGCCTTTGAGCTGGCGCGCAAACGCAACAACAAGGTCTGCTCGATGGAAAAGGCCAACGTCATGGAATCGGGCATTCTGTGGCGCGAGGTCGTGCAGAAGGTCCACGACGAGGAATACCCCGATGTCGCCCTGTCGCACATGTATGCCGACAACGGCGCGATGCAGCTGGTGCGCAACCCCAAGCAATTCGATGTGATCGTCACCGACAACCTGTTTGGCGACCTGCTGTCCGACGCGGCGGCGATGCTGACCGGTTCGCTGGGCATGTTGCCCTCGGCCAGCCTGGGTGCGCCGATGGCCAACGGCCGGCCCAAGGCGCTGTATGAGCCGGTGCACGGTTCGGCCCCCGACATCGCCGGCCAGGGCAAGGCCAACCCGATCGCCTGCATCCTGTCCTTTGCCATGGCGCTGCGCTATTCTTTCGACTTGGGGGCCGAGGCCGACCGCGTCGAAAAGGCCGTGGAACGGGTTCTGGCCGACGGTGTGCGCACGGGCGACCTGATGGGCCCCGAGGGGGGCACCCCGGTGTCGACCAGCCAGATGGGCGACGCCATCGTCGCGGCGCTGGACGCCAGCCTCTGAGCGCGGGAACATCGTCGAACGGCCCGGCCCGCGTGCCGGGCCGTTTGGCGTTTCAGACCACCCCCAGAAGCCGCATTCCCAGGCGCGCCACGCCATCGGCAAAAGCGTCGTCCAGTGGCCGATGCCCGGCCAAAAGGCGGTAGAACAGCGGCGCGTAGAGCATGTCCAGCACCAGGTCGATATCCGGCGGCGCCGGGATCGTTCCCAGCGCGACAGCCCGCGCGATCTGGTCGCGACCGGCTTCGCGGCTGGCCAGGATGACCTGGTTGCGAAAGGCGCGCGTGATCTCGGCCTCGGGGTCCGCGGCCGCAAGCGCCAGGGCGATCTGCCGGCCACGCCCTGCGGCAAAGGCCGTGGTCAGGCCGCGCAACTGGGTTCGCAACCAATCCTCGAGCGTATCCCCCGCGACGGGCGCTTTCGGCGACGGTTCGGCCATCAGGGCGGCCATGGCCAGTTCCAGCGCGTTCGCCCAGTGGCGGTAGAGCGTCGGCTTGCCCACGCCCGACTGCGCAGCGACCGCTTCCATCGTCAATCGGCCCAGGCCCTGGTCGAACAGGATCGCGCGCGCAGCCCGCAGCGCGTTCGCGCGCGCAGCCTGCGATGATGGGCGGCCTCGATGGGGTTTGTCTTGATTCATTGTGATACGAAACGTAACGTAATAAAAACCACTGTCAACGAGGTGATCCATGACCGGTCTCGCCCTGACCCCGTATCTGACCTGTCGCGATGCCGCGTCGGCGATCGACTTCTACGGTCGCGCCTTTGACGCGCGCGAGGTGTTCCGCCTGACCGATCCCGCGGACGGGCGCGTGGGACACGCCGAGTTGCGCATCGGTGCGGCGCGGGTGATGCTGGCCGACGAATACCCCGACTTCGGTGCGCTCAGCCCCGATGCACTGGGTGGTTCGCCGGTCTTGCTGCACCTGGAATGCGATGACGTGGATGCCCTGACGGCGCAGGCCACCCGGGCCGGTGCGATGCTGCTGCGCGCGCCCGCGACGCAAAGCTTCGGCGAACGCAATGCGATGGTGCAGGACCCGTTCGGCCACCGCTGGATGCTGACCCGGACGGTCGAGGTCGTCGCGCCCGAGGACATGCAACGCCGTTGGGACGAGGGGGCCGGGTAACCGGCCCCGGTCCGCTTGCCTGTCAGAGATCGGTATAGCCCGCGATGCTGGCCGCGTGGCGGGCGATGCGGGCCATCCATCGCACCGCGTCGGTGCGGTCGAACAGGTCCTGGACACGGTCGCCCATGACGCGCTGGTGCAGGGTGAGGTCGCGGTAGACCAGCGCCCGGCGTTCGATCAGACCGGCCAGCCTTTGCAGATCGGCGGCGGTGGGGTCCGGCGACCGCAGCCGCCCGGCCAGCGCGCGGCCAGCGCGGCGCAGGCGCGCGTTCCCCGCGATCACGGCAAGCGGCGCCCGCCGTTCGATCCGCGCGACCAGCCGATGCAGATGGTCCATCCGGTGCAACAGGGCGGTCTGGCGGTCTTGCAGGTCCTGGCGCCCCTCGGGCAGGCGCAGATGGGTCAGGAATTCCTCGAGCCGATCCTGCGCGGGGTCCAGCCGGGGCGCCAGAGTGGCCATCGGGCGCAGGTCCTCATGCGGTCCCAGCGCGGCGCCGATGGCGGAAAAGACCAGGCGCTGCATGGCGGTCGCGGTGGTCTCGGCGGCGGTGAGGGCGGCCTCGGGCTGGGCGCGCAGCAAGGGATCGAGCGCCCGGGTCAGGCTGTCGCCCGCATCCGGGACCAGCCGGGCCACCAGCGCGGCAAAGCGTGGGGTCAGCGGCAGAAAGATCAGCGCGCCCACCAGGTTGAACCCGGTGTGGAACAGCACCAGCGCCGTCAGGTCGTCGCCGCCCAGCCGGTGCAGGGGCAGCGCCAGCAGGCTCAGCATTGGAAAGGCCAGCACCGCGGTGCCCAGGTTGAACAACAGGTTCGCCAGCGCGGTCTGCCGCATGGCCGGTCCGCCCCCCAGCGACGCCAGCAGGGCCGTCAGCGTGGTGCCCAGATTCAGACCGATCACCAGCGCGGCCGCCTGAGCGAAGGTCAGCGCCCCCCCCGCCAGCAACACCAGCGTGATCGCCATCCCGGCCGAGGAACTCTGCACCACCGCGACCAGCGCGAACCCCACCGCGATCAGGGCCAGCCGTCCCGGCACCGTGTCGCCCGGCAGCGTTTCAGGGCCGAACCAGCCTTGCGTCAGCGCGGCCACGCCCTGCATCAGGTCCAGGCCGATGAACAACAGGCACAGCCCGGCCACGCCGCGCGCAATGCGAACCACCCGGCCCTGGCCCAGCACCAGCGCCAGCGCCGCGACGAACATCACGGGCTGCGCGATGATGCCGATCTTCAGCTTGAGGCCCAGGAAGGTGACGATCCAGCCGGTGACCGTGGTGCCGACATTCGCGCCGTAGAGCACGCCCAGCGACTGCGGAAAGCCGATCAGCCCGGCGCCGACAAAACCCACGGTCATCACGGTTGTCGCGCTCGAGGACTGGATCACCGCCGTCGCCGCCGCGCCCGTCAGCGCGCCGCGCAGGGGCGTGCCTGTGAAGCGGGTCAGCACATGACGCAGCCGTGGCCCGGCGGCGTCGCGCAGCGATTCCGTCAGGATCTTCATTCCGAACAGGAACAGGCCGATCCCGCCCAGAACCGCAAGCAGACCCTCGCTCAACGCCGGCTCAAGGGCGTTCGATGGCGATTGCGGTGCCTTCGCCGCCGCCGATGCAGATCGCCGCGACGCCGCGTTTGAGGCCGCGGTTTTCCAGCGCGTGCAGCAGCGTGACGATGATCCGCGCGCCCGAGGCCCCGATCGGATGCCCCAACGCGCAGGCGCCGCCGTTCACGTTCATTCGGTCGCGGGCGATGCCCATGTCCTGCATGAAGGCCATCGGGACCACGGCGAAGGCTTCGTTGACCTCCCACAGATCGACCGAATCGACCGCCCAGCCCAACCGCTGCAACAGCTTTCGCGCCGCCGGGATCGGCGCGGTGCTGAACCAGCCCGGTTCCTGGGCGTGGCTGGTGTGGCCCCGGATCACCGCGCGGATCGGGGCGCCCATCGCCTCGGCTCTGGCGCGAGTCGCCAGAACCAGCGCCGCAGCTCCGTCCGAGATCGACGACGCGTTCGCCGCTGTCACCGTGCCGTCCTTTCGAAAGGCGGGTTTCAGGGTCGGGATCTTCTCGGGACGGGCGTTCGCGGGTTGCTCGTCGGCGGTGATGGTGACCTCGCCCTTGCGGGTGTGCACGGTAACGGCCGCGATTTCGCCGTCAAAAGCGCCGTTGGCCTGCGCCGACAGCGCATTGGTCAGCGAGCCCAGCGCGTAATCGTCCTGGGCCTCGCGCGTGAACTGGTATTTCTCGGCGCAATCCTCAGCGAAGGTGCCCATCAGGCGGCCCTTGTCATAGGCGTCCTCAAGCCCGTCCAGGAACATGTGGTCGATGACCTGCCCGTGGCCCATGCGATACCCGCCGCGCGCCTTTGGCAGCAGGTAGGGGGCCTCGCTCATGCTTTCCATGCCGCCGGCGACCATCAGGCCCGTGTGGCCCAGCGCCAGCTGGTCATGCGCGATCATCACCGCCTTCATGCCCGATCCGCACATCTTGTTCAGCGTGGTGGCGGGGACTTCCTGGCCCAGACCGGCCCGGAACCCCGCCTGACGCGCCGGGGCCTGCCCCTGACCGGCGGGCAGGACGCAGCCCATCAACAGTTCCTCGACCCGCTCAGGGGGGGTGCCGGCGCTTTCCAATGCGGCGGCGATGGCGGTTCCGCCCAGGGACGCCGCCGGAACGCCGTTGAAGACGCCCTGAAACCCGCCCATGGGGGTGCGCGCTGCGCCGATGATGACCACTTCGGACATGGGTGCCTCCTATCGTCGTGAACCTTTTGGAAAGACTTAGACCCTAGGGTGGTGCGGGAACAAGCTGCGATTGTGGAGGCGAGTGTGGACATCAGCACGCATCGTTCGGGCCAGGCGCTGGTCATAGCGGTCAGGGATAGCCGCGTGGACGCGGCGGTTGCGATCGACTTCAAGGAAGCCGTGCGCAACGCGGCGGAAATGGAAAGCGGCTCGCCCGTGATCCTGGACCTGTCCCAGGTCACCTTTCTGGACAGCAGCGGATTGGGGGCCGTGGTCGCCGTGATGAAGCTGCTGGGCTCTGACCGGCCGTTGCAGTTGGCCGGGTTGACGCCGCCCGTGGCCAAGGTGTTTCGCCTGACGCGGATGGACAGCGTCTTCACCATCCATGCACACGCCCCGGGCAATCTGAAGGCCGTGGGATGATCTTGGGCAACCGGGGGGCTGACATGCCGGACACCGCCTTTCCCTCTGGCGTCGCGGGACCATCCGACACGGGGGAACCGATCGGCCGCTGGTGCTTTGCGCGCCGCTTTCCGGCCGGGGACCGCGAAACCCGCCGGGTGCTGGCGGATCTGATCGACGGGCTGGGTCAGGCCGGCGTGGGCGAGGACGACCGATCCAACGCCGAGCTGATCCTGGCCGAGGTTCTGAACAACATCGCCGAACACGCCTATGCCGACGGCGTCGGCCCGGTCGAGTTGCGGGTCGAGGTCCGGCGCAGCGGTCTGGCCTGCCAGATTGCCGACCGCGGACAGCCGATGCCGGCCAGCGACGCGCCGGACCCCGATCTGCCCTTGATCGCCCCGCCCGACCATCTGCCCGAGGGGGGGTTCGGCTGGCACATCATCCGCTGCCTGACCAGCGATCTGCGCTATGCCCGCGACCGGGGATGGAATCGGTTGACCATGCATATGCCGTGGTCGGGCTACGACTGAGGCGATGCACGCGGCACGGGGCCCGCGCGCCAGCGGCCGGGGTCAGTTCAACTGCACCTGCAACGGGTAGAACCCATCCTCGAAATCCCCGAACAGTTCGGGAAGATCGGGGTGATCCACGGGCTCGCCGGTTTCGTCGGCGATCAGGTTCTGCTCGGACACATAGGCGACGTAATAGGAATTATCATTCTCGGCCAGCAGGTGATAGAACGGCTGGTCCTTTGAGGGTCGGCTTTCCTCGGGGATGGCATCATACCATTCCTGGGTGTTGGCGAACATCGCATCGACGTCAAAGACCACCCCCCGGAAGGGATGCTTCCGGTGGCGGACAACCTGTCCAAGCCTGAACTTCGCCTGAGACGTCAGCATGAACGAACCCTTTCTGACGATTTTTTATCCTGAGTCGCCTTGGAAGGTCCATACGATGGATGCTGAGGGGCTGGAAACAGACTGTGAAAACCGTTCCAACAGTGGCGAAAATGCGGCGAAATCGTGGCACCGCCGCCCGGCCCGCGGTTTCTGCGCCCTGCCGACAGGGAATTTACCGGCAAACCGTTTCAAATTGGCGCGAAATCGGCTAGGAAGGACAAAAGACAAAAAAGACTTGAGGCAGATTCATGAGCAGCGTTCTCCGCCTGGTGGCGGTGGCCTTCCTGCTGGCGTCCTGTGGGGGCGGTCGCGACCATGCGCCGCCGCGCAATCTCGACGACGCCTGCGCCCTGGCCACCGAACGGCCCGCCTATTTCCGTGCGATGCGCGATTCCGAACGGCGCTGGAACGTCCCGGTTCCCGTGCAGATGGCGATCATCCACGCAGAAAGCCGATTCGACGGCGATGCGCGCACGCCGCACCGCTACGCGCTGGGCGTGATCCCGATGGGGCGGCAAAGTTCGGCCTTTGGCTACAGCCAGGCGCTGGACGGCACCTGGGAGGATTACCAGACCCAGACCCGCAACCGGCACGCGCGGCGCGACGATATCGAGGACGCGACCGATTTCATCGGCTGGTATGCCTCCGAGGCCTATGCCCGAAACGGCATCCACCCGACCGACGCGCGCAATCTGTATCTGTCCTATCATGAGGGGCACGCGGGCTATGCGCGCGGCAGCCACAACAGCCAGCGCTGGCTGACCGATCTGGCCGACCGTGTCGCGCAGCGCGCGGCGATGTATGATTCGCAACTGCGCGCCTGCAACCGCCGCTGAGATCAGCGGTTGGTGCTCAGACCTCGGCGCTGCAATTCGGCGTCGAGGTTGAACAACAACGACCCCAGCGTGACGCCGGTGCGAAAGGTGCCCAGGATGACCGTGGTCTCCTGCCCGGTGTCGTCGGCCACCACCCATTGCCGCAACTCGGTCGGGTTGGCGCTGAACGCCAGCCGGATGCTGCCGTATTCGGGATGATCGGGGTCCTGGGCGACCAGCGTCGTGACGGGCCCGTCCTGCGTATGCCCGACGATCATGTCGGCGCGGTCCAGGTTCACCGGGTCGTCAAGGATCAGCGCCAGCGGCGTGCGGCTGAGCGGATAGGTCGTCGGCCCCGCGTTCGAGCGCGCGTCGAAGATGAAGACCGAGCCCGCCGAAGCCAGCACCAGCGTCCGATCGGGTGCGTCGTATTCGAACCGGATGCGCCCCGGCCGACGGATCATCAGCCGCCCCGTGGACAGGGTTCCATCCGGATTGATCTGCGTGAAATCCGCCTGCGCGGTCAGGAAGCTGTTGAAATAACGCGAAATCTCGGCCAGAGGGATCGGCTGGGCTGCCGCGGGTGCGGCCAGCGCCATCGGCGCGAGGGTCAAGGCGGCAAGGAACGAACGGCGTTTCATGCCCCACAGATACCGCAGCCGCGCGGCCGCTGCATCTGCGAAGTGACTCACGCCCCAACACAAGCGCGAGACGGCGGCAAAAACCCGCCCGGGCCGGGGCCTCGGGCGGGTCGGAGGGCGGGTCGGATCGGTCGGTAACGGGCCGATCAGTTCGGCGCTTTGGTCTTGCGCAGGTAGGGCAGGGGGACGTCCACCTGGCCGAACCGGGCCTTGGCATCCTCGGTCGTCACCGACAGCGCCACGATCACGTCATCGCCCGGCTGCCAGTCGGCCGGCGTCGCAAAGGGCTGACCGTCGGTCTGGCGAATGGCATCCAGCGCGCGCAGGATCTCGGAGAAGTTGCGCCCGACCGACATCGGGTAGATCAGCATCAGGCGGATCTTCTTGTCGGGTCCGATGATGAAGGTCGTGCGCACGGTGGCGGTGTCGTTGGCGGTGCGTCCGTCGGGCAGATAGGCCTCGGCCGGGAGCATGTCATAGAGCTTTGCAACCGTCAGATCGGGGTCGGCGATGATCGGAAAGGACATTGCCGTTCCGCCATAGGTCCGGACATCGTCCATCCATTTCTTGTGCTCTTCGACGCCGTCGATCGAGATACCCGCCAGCTTGCAGTTGCGCTTGGCGAATTCGCCCGCCAGCTTTGCCGCCGCCGAGAATTCGGTGGTGCAGACCGGGGTGAAGTCCTTTGGGTGGCTGAACAGCACCGTGTAACCGTCACCGATGTAATCGTGCCAGGTCAGTGTGCCCTGGGTGGTCTCGGCGGTGAAATTCGGTGCGACGTCGTTGATGCGCAGGCTCATGGTGTCCTCATAATCCGGGTGAAGAATTCACGTTTCTACGAGATAGGGCGAGAGCGCCCGATTGATAACCCCTCCCCTTGCCCTTGTCTTGGGGGAGTGACAGTCTGTCGCGAAAATTCGCAGGAGACCGCCATGCTGGACAAGCGCAAATTCTACATCAACGGGGCGTGGGTGAACCCGATCGACGGGCGGGACCTCGATGTCATCGACCCATCGACCGAAGAAGCGGTTGCCGTGATTTCGGCGGGCGGAACCGCCGATACCGATGCGGCCGTGGCCGCGGCAAAGGCGGCGCTGCCCGCTTTCATGCAAAGCGCCCCGGCCGAACGGCTGGCCCTGGTGAAGCGCATCCTCGAGGTCTACACCCGCCGCAACGACGAGATGGGCGCCGCGATCAGCCTGGAGATGGGCGCGCCCATCGACATGGCAAAGACCGCGCAGTCGGGCTCTGGCACCTGGCATATCGACAACTTCATTCGCGCCTTTGACCAGATCGAATGGGAGGCCCCGCTCAGCGACAAGGCGCCTGAGGATCGGATCATCAAGGAGGCCGTGGGCGTCTGCGCCCTGATCACGCCCTGGAACTGGCCGATGAACCAGGTCACGCTCAAGGTGATCCCGGCGCTGCTGGCGGGCTGCACGATGGTGCTGAAACCGTCCGAGATCGCGCCGCTGTCGTCGATGCTGTTCGCCGAAATCCTGCACGAGGCCGGCGTGCCGCCCGGGGTGTTCAACCTGGTCAACGGCGACGGCGCGGGGGTGGGCACGCGGCTGTCCGGCCATCCCGACGTTGACATGGTCAGCTTCACCGGATCGACCCGCGCGGGTATCGCCATCTCGAAGAATGCGGCCGAAACGCTGAAGCACGTCCACCTTGAGCTGGGCGGCAAGGGGGCCAATATCATCTTCGCCGACGCCGACGAAAAGGCCGTGGTGCGGGGGGCGCGTCACTGCTTCAACAACACCGGGCAGTCGTGCAATGCGCCGACCCGGATGCTGGTCGAACGCTCGATCTACGACAAGGCGGTCGAGATCGCGGCCGAAACCGCGCTCAAGACCAGGGTCGCCAGCGCGCACGAGGCCGGAGGGCATATCGGCCCGGTCGTCAGCCAGGCGCAGTTCGACAAGATCCAGGGCCTGATCCAGAAGGGTATCGACGAAGGCGCGCGGCTGGTCGCTGGTGGCCTGGGCCGTCCCGATGGTCTGAACCGCGGCTATTTCGTGCGTCCGACGGTCTTTGCCGACGTGTCGAACGACATGACCATCGCGCGCGAGGAAATCTTTGGCCCGGTGCTGTCGATCATCCCCTTCGACACCGAGGCCCAGGCCTTGCAGATCGCCAACGACACGCCCTATGGCCTGACCAACTATGTGCAGTCGCAAGACGGGGCGAAACGCAACCGCCTGGCCCGCCGCCTGCGTTCGGGCATGGTCGAGATGAACGGCAAGTCGCGCGGACGGGGCTCGCCCTTTGGCGGCATGAAGGCGTCGGGGCGCGGGCGTGAGGGTGGCGTATGGGGGATCGAGGATTTCCTCGAGGTCAAGGCCGTCTCGGGCTGGTCGGCGGACGACGCATAAGGGCACAACCATGGCTTATGTCTATGATACCAACAACATCTTCGCCCGGATCCTGCGCGGCGAGATCCCTTGCAACAAGCTGCTGGAAACCGCGCATTCGCTGGCGTTCCACGACATCCGCCCCCAGGCGCCGGTGCATGTTCTGGTGATCCCCAAGGGGCCCTATGTGACCTTCGACCACTTCGCGATCGAGGCCACGGATGCCGAGCGCGCGGATTTTGTCGCCGCCATCGGCCAGGTTTGCAGGACTTTGGGCATCCAGCCGTGCGAGGGCGGCACCGGCTACCGCGCCATTTCCAACGCCGGCGACGATGGCGTGCAGGAGGTGCCGCACCTGCATGTGCACATCATGTCGGGGCGGATGCTGGGCCATATGGTCAGCCGGCCGCCGGCCGCGTGACCAGAAAAGGGGGCCGAAAGGCCCCCTTGTTTGTCACAGCACAAAGGTGAATTGCCCGTCCAGCGGCAGCGTGCGGGCGCGCGTTCCGGTCAGGTCGAACAGCGCGTTGGCCAGGGCTGGCGCGGCGGGCGGTGTGCCGGGTTCGCCCGCGCCGCCGATATGCGGGTTGTTCGCCAGCAGCCGCACCTCGGTCACGGGGGCGCCCGACATGCGAATGGCGTCGTAATCGGGGAAATTCTGCTGCTGCACCATGCCGTCGGCAAAGCTGATGCGCCCGTGCACCGCAGCGGACAGGCCATAAAGCATCCCGCCCTCCATCTGCGCGGCCAGGATGCCCGGGTCCAGCGGGATGCCGACATCGGCGGCGATCCAGGCGCGGGCGATGCGGATGGCGCCGCCTTCGTCGCGCACCTCGATCACCTGAGCGACGGGCGTGCCAAAGCTCCAGACCATCGCCACGCCGCGGCCGGTGCCCGGTGCCTTGGGCTGGTCCCAGCCGGACATGTCGCGCACGGCCTCGAGCACGCCCGCCGCGGCCGCGCTTTCGCCCTGTGCCATCGCCAGACGAAAGGCCAACGGGTCCTGACCGGCGGCGTGGGCCAGTTCGTCGATGAAGCTTTCGTGCGTGAACCCGTTGTGGCTGGCCCCGACCGAGCGCCAGAAGCCCACCGGAATGGCAAGGTCGGCCCTGTAGCCCCGGACGCGGTAGTTCGGGATCGCATAGGGCTGATCGAAGCCGCCCTCGACGATCGCGCGGTCGGGCCCGGCCATCGGCAGCCCCATCATCCGCCCGCCCGCCTGTGCCATCAACCCGGGCGAGGCGATCCGCGCATCGAACAGCACGGCCCGCCCGCCAGACACCGCGCCCTTCATGCGCGCAATGGCGGCCGGGCGGTAAAAGTCATGCGTCACGTCCTCTTCGCGCGACCAGGTGACGTTTACGGGCGTGCCGGGCATGGCCCGCGCGACCTTGGCCGCGACCGCGGCATAGTCGGATTCGATGCGCCGCCCGAACCCGCCGCCCAGAAAGGTTGTGTGCACGACCACATTGCCGGGGTCGATGCCGGCGGCCTCGGCGGCGGCGCGGGCCTGGATGAACGGCCCCTGGTTGGGCGACCACAGCTCCAGCGTCTCGCCGTCGAACAGCGCGGTGGCGTTCATCGGCTCCATCGTGGTGTGGGCCAGATAGGGCAGGCGGTATTCGGCTTCGATCATGGTGCCGCCGGTGTCGCTGTCGGCATCGCCATCGTCGCGCATGGTGGAATCGGGGCTGTCATCAAAGGCCGCCAGCAGGCGCTCGGTGATGCCGGCGTCGTCGGCCGGATAGGGCGCGGGACCCCAGTCGCAGGTCACCGCCTGCGCGCCCTGGATCGCCGTCCAGGTGTTGCGCGCGACCACCGCGACGCCGTCGCCGATATCGATCACCCGTTCCACCCCGGGGATCGCCAGGGCGGGCGCCGGGTCGAACGCTTGCATGGTGCCCCCCAGCCGCGGAGAGCGTTTGACCGAGGCGAATTTCATCCCCGGCAGGCGCGTGTCGATGCCGAAAGCGGCGGTTCCGTTCACCTTTGCAGGGATGTCCGGCCGCGGCAGGGCGGTGCCCAGCAGCCGCCAGTCCGATGCCGGGCGCGGCTCGGCCTGGACCGGGGTCATCTGCGCGGCGTCGGCGGCCAGTTCGGCATAGGTCAGGCGGGTGCCGTCGGCGCCCAGGACCGCGCCCCCCTCGGTCGAGAGGGTCGCGACCGCGACACCCAGGCGCCGGGCGGCGGCGGCCTTCAGCGTCTCGCGCGCGCTGGCCCCGGCCAGGCGCAGGCGGACGAACCCGTCGCGGATGCTGGTCGAACCGCCGGTGAGTTGCAGCTTCAGGGGTCGTGCGACCACACCGATCGATTCCGCCAGAGTGCGTTGCCATTCGGGCCGCGCATAGTCGGGGCCCGGCAGCGCGCCTTCCAGGAGCGCGCCGTTGTAATACGCGCCCGAGGCCGGACCATGCAGCAACCGGACGCTGGACCAGTCCAGGTTCAGTTCTTCGGCCAGGCAGGCGGCGAGGGTGGTCTGTGCGCCCTGGCCCATCTCGGCCCGGCCGGTGACGATGGTCACCCCGTCGGCGTCGATGATGAGGAACGGGTTCAACGCGGTGCCCGTTTCCGGGTGCAGCGGGTTCGGAACCCCCTTTTTCACCTGATAGACGCCAAAGGCGACGCCCCCCGCGATTGCAACCGAGCCCACCAGAAGCGTGCGGCGCGTGATCTTTCCCAGCCGGCTCATTGCGTGCCCTCCCGCAGGGTTGCCGCGGCGTCGTGGATCGCGGCGCGGATGCGCGAATAGGTGCCGCAGCGGCACAGGTTCCCGGCCATCGCGGTGTCGATGTCGTCATCCGTGGGGTCGGGATTTTCCGCCAGCAGCGCCGCCGCCTGCATGATCTGGCCCGACTGGCAATAGCCGCATTGCGGCACCTGGTGGCGCACCCAGGCCTCTTGCAGGGCATGTGGGGCCAGCCCCTCGATGGTGGTGACATCGCCCCAGACATCCGCCAGCGCGACCTGGCACGATCGCACCGCCTCGCCGTCGATATGCACCGTGCAGGCGCCACAGGCGGCGACACCGCAGCCGAATTTGGTGCCCGTCATGCCCAGTTCGTCGCGCAGCACCCACAGCAGGGGCGTGTCGTCGGGGGCGTCGATGTCGTGGGGTTGGCCGTTGATCGTCAGGCGGGTCATGGAATCCTCCGGCGAATCGCTTTCTGACAAAATGGACCAGAATTGTCATCGTGTAAATTGACAAAATGGACCCAAACTGTCAGAACGCTTGCATGAACACGCAGCCCCTGCCCGACACCGACCCTCGCCGTGCCGCGATCCTTTCGGCGGCCAGCGCGGTGTTCGCACGCTACGGCTTCCGGCGCTCTGCGATGGAGGACATCGCCGCACAGGCCGGTCTCTCGCGCGGGGCGCTTTATCTGCACTATCGCAACAAGCAGGATATCTTCCGATCGATCGTGCAGGCCTATTTCGATCTGGCCGAGACGCGGATGCGCGCGGCCCTGGCCGCCGGAACCGACCCGGTGGCCACGCTCCAGGCGGCATTCGAGGCCAAGATCGGGCCTGAGATGGCGCCGCTCTTCGAATCGCCGCATGGCGCCGAGTTGC
Organism: Rhodobacter sp.; assembly: GCA_020637515.1. NCBI lineage: Bacteria > Pseudomonadati > Pseudomonadota > Alphaproteobacteria > Rhodobacterales > Rhodobacter > Rhodobacter sp. Next base: position 986,835 of record JACKKG010000001.1, read on the forward strand.
TGGATGCGAATTTCGCCACCGCCGCCGATATCGTCGCCCGGGGCGAGGCCCGCCTGACCGCCCTGCTGGCCGATTGGCTGGCCGCGCAACGGGACGCGGGCGGCGCCGTGTTCGATGGTGACGCCCAGTCGCTGGCCGCCACCATCATTGCGGCGCTGGGCGGCGTGAAGCACACCGGCGGCCGCTATGCCGCGATCCGCGCCGATATGGCGCGGCTCGCGCAGATCCTCGGGCGGGGGCTCAGCCCCTCATAGGGCAGTGCGCAGGTGCCAGAGTTCGGGGAACAGTTCGACCTCGAGCATCCGCCGCAGATACTGCACCCCTGACGTGCCCCCGGTGCCCCGCTTGAAGCCGATGATGCGTTCCACCGTGGTGACGTGGTTGAAACGCCAGCGGCGGAAGTAATCCTCGAAATCCACCAACTTCTCGGCCAGTTCGTAAAGCTCCCAGTGGTTTTCCGGATCGGCATAGACCGCGCGCCACGCGGCCTCGACCGCGTCATGGGCCTGCCAGGGCTGGCGCAGGTCGCGTTCCAGAACCTCGGTGGGAATGGCGAACCCGGCCCCGGCCAGTTGCCGGATCGCCACGTCATAGAGCGAGGGCTGCGACAGTTCGGCCTCGAGCGCGGCGGTCAGGTCCTCGCGGTGGGCGTGCGGGCGCAACATAGCGGTGTTGCGGTTGCCGACGGCGTATTCGATCATCCGGTATTGCCACGACTGAAACCCCGACGACTGACCCAATTCCTGCCGGAAGCGGGTGTATTCGCTGGGGGTCATGGTGCGCAGCACGTCCCAGGCGCCGTTCAATTGCTCGAAGATGCGCGCGACACGGCTCAGCATCTTGAAAGCCGGCCGCGCGGCCCCCCGAGCCAGCTGGTCGCGGGCGGCGCCGATCTCGTGCAACGCCAGCCGCATCCACAACTCGCTGGTCTGGTGCTGGATGATGAACAGCATCTCGTCATGCGCCGAGGTGCGCAGCTTCTGCGCCGACAGGATCGCGTCGAGCGACAGGTAATCGGTATAGGACATGCGGCCGTCAAAAGCCATTTGCGCGCCGTCGCGCGCGGGGTCGTAAGCGTTGGACATTGTCGTCTCCTGAATGCGGTAAAAGAGGGTCGCGGGCTCAGCCCACGGACCGCGCATTCAGTTTCCCGACCATCGCCATGCGCTTCCACAGAGCGATCCAACCCGCCGGCCGGCACAGCGGCGGCAAGGGGTTTCCAAAGGGGCCCACAGGCCCCTTTGGCGAGGGGGTTCGGGGGGCGAGCAGCCCCCCGATGTCCCCGCGAAGCCTCATGTCACCGCCGCCCGGATCTTGAATTCCGGCCGGTCCCAGGCGTCGCCTGCCATGATCTCGGCCAGGATTTCAACCGCGCGGCGCACCTCGTCCAGACCGATGAACAGCGGCGTGAAGCCGAACCGCAGCGTGTCTGGCGCCCGGAAATCGCCGATCACGCCGCGCGCGATCAGCGCCTGCATGATCGCATAACCCTCGGGGTGGCGGAAACTGACCTGACTGCCACGGCGCGCCGGGTCGCGCGGGGTGGACAGGGTCAGGGTCGGGCAGGCGGCCTCGACCCCGGCGATGAACGCCTCTGTCAGTTCCAGCGACCGCGCGCGCAGATCGGCGATCTCGACCCCGTCCCAGACATCCAGCGCCGCGTCCAGCGCCGCCAGTTGCAGCACCGGCGGCGTGCCCACGCGCATCCGCTCGATTCCGCGGCCCGGGCGGTAGTCCAGGTCAAAGGCGAAGGGCGCCTCGTGCCCCAGCCAGCCGGACAGCGCCGGGCGCGCGACCTCGGCATGGCGCGGCGCGACATAGATGAAGGCCGGTCCACCGGGGCCCGAATTGAGGTATTTATAGGTGCAGCCAACGGCAAAATCGGCGCCGCCCGGCCCGACCTGAACATCCGTGGCCCCCGCCGAATGCGCCAGGTCCCAGACCGCCAGCGCGCCCACCTCATGGGCCTTTGCGGTCAGCGCCGGCATGTCATGGCGGCGGCCCGTGCGATAATCCACTTCGGTCAGCATCAGGACGGCGACGGTGTCGTCGAGGGCCGCCTCGACCGCTTCGGGCGCCACGGTTTTCAGCGTGTAGCCCTGGCCCAGGGTGCGGCACAAACCTTCGGCCATATAAAGATCCGACGGAAAGTTGCCCGTATCGGACAGGATCACCGTCTTGCCCGGCCGCATCTGCAACGACGACGCCAACGCCTGGTAGACCTTGATCGACAGCGTGTCGCCCATCACCACATGCCCGGGTTCGGCGCCGATCAGGCGGGCGATACGGTCGCCGATCCGGGTGGGCAGGGCCATCCAGCCGGCCTTGTTCCAGCCGGTGATCAGAAGCTTGCCCCATTCGTCGCTGATCGCCTGCCCGACGCGCGCGGCGACGTTGCGCGGCAGCGGTCCCAGCGAGTTCCCGTCAAGGTAGATGACCCCCTCGGGCAGATCGAACTGGGCGCGGGTTCGGGCGAAATCGGTGGGCATGAAACCTCCTGGACGGGTAGCCGGAGGCTATCCCTGACGCCCCAATGCTTCAAGCTTAAAGTGGATCAACGACCAAGGGGCGGGAACCCCTGGAGTGGTCCCCGCCCCTGACCGTGTCACGCAGCCCGTGCCCGAAGGCCCGTATCAGGCGGCGCGCTTTTGCACCGGGCGCCCGGCATAGGTCGTTTCACCGACCTTGACCACCACCAACCCCGAGGCGGTGGTCCGCACGAATTCGCCCTGAATGCTGAGGTAGCGGCCGATCATGATGGTTTTCAGCATGGTCTTTCCCTCGTTTCCCATGCCCCATTTGTGCCACATTTCACCCGGTTTCGCCAGAGTTATGTCGCATTTTATCGTTCAGGATCAAGAACTTGATTGTTCCACTGTCACCAGTTTGGAAACCCATTCCCGGCCGCGGGGCGATTGTCCGCGCCCTACAGCCAATCGCGCAGGATCGGGATCAGCGGAAGGTCCGCGGGCGGCATCGGATACTGCGTCAACTGGCGTGCATGGACCCATTGCAGTTGTTGACCTTCGCGCGGCGTGACGATTCCCTCCCATCGCCGGCAGGCGAACAACGGCATCAGCAAGTGGAAATCCGGGTATCCGTGGCTGGCAAAGGTCAGCGGCGCCAGGCAGGATTGCCAGGTCTCGATCCCCAGTTCCTCGTGCAGTTCGCGGATCAGCGCGATTTCCGGCGACTCGCCGGGTTCGACCTTGCCGCCGGGAAACTCCCACAAGCCGGCCAGCGACTTGCCCGGCGGGCGTTGGGCCAGCAACACACGGCCGTCGGCGTCGATCAGCGCGACGGCAGAGACGAGAACCAGTTTCATGGGCAGGGCTCCGGTTGAGAGGCCGGGCGGGACCACCCCCAGCCCCCCGGGCGTCTTTCAGGCAACAGGGTGGGCCCGCGGCCAGGGGCTGCGGGCCACGGCCCTCACGAGCGGTAGTCGGCGTTGATGTCGATATAGCGATGCGTCAGGTCGCAGGTCCAGACCGTGGCCTTGCCCTTGCCGATGCCCAGATCGACGCCGATTTCCAGTTCCTGGTTCTTCATGTAGCCCGCGCCGTCGGCTTCCTCGTAGCCCGGATCCACCAACCCCCCCGAGGCGACGGTGAACGGCCCAAAGGTGATGCCCAGCCGGTCGCGGTCGGCGGCGGCGCCCGATTTCCCCACGGCGGCGACGATGCGGCCCCAGTTCGGATCCTCGCCGGCGATGGCGGTCTTGACCAGGGGCGAATTGGCGATGCTGAGGGCTGCGCGTTTCGCATCGGCGTTGTCGGCGGCGCCGGTGACGGTGATGCCGACGAATTTGGTCGCGCCCTCGCCATCGCGCACGACCTGATGCGCGAGGTTCAGCATGACATCCGACAGCGCGCGTTCAAAGGCCTTGGCCTCGGCCGAGCGCATGTTGCCCAACGCCGGGCCCTGGCCGGTGGCGGCGACAAGCAGCGTGTCCGAGGTCGAGGTGTCGCTGTCCACGGTGATGCAGTTGAACGAGGTGTCGGTCAGGCGGCTGACGATGGATTGCAGCGCCTTGCGCGAAATGGCGACGTCGGTGAAGATATAGACCAGCATCGTCGCCATGTCGGGCGCGATCATGCCCGAACCCTTGGCGATCCCGGCGATGCGGGCGGTCTGGCCGGCGATCTCGACCTCGGCCATGGCGCCCTTGGGGTAGGTATCGGTGGTCATGATCGCCCGCGCCGCGTCGGCGATGCCCTGTGGCGACAATCCGGCGACCAGCCCGTCCAGCGCGCTCTCGATCCGTTCGTGGGGCAGGGGTTCGCCGATCACCCCGGTCGAAGAGGTGAAGACGCGGCTTTCCGGCACGCCCAGCCTGGACGCCACCGCCGCCGAAAGCGCGTGAACCGAGGTCCAGCCGCGTGCGCCGGTAAAGGCGTTCGAATTGCCCGAGTTCACCAGGATGGCGGCGCCCTGATCGGCGCCGTCGTTCAGCCCGATCTTGGCCTGGCAATCCAGCACGGCGGCCGAGCGCGTGGCCGAGCGCGTGAAGGTGCCCGCAACGACCGATCCGGGGGCCAGGCGGGCCAGCATCACGTCGGTGCGGTTCTTGTAGCGCACGCCGGCCTGGGTGGTGGCGAACTCGACGCCCGCGATCTGCGGCAGAAGCGGGAAACCGTCCTTGGGCGCCAGCGGCGAAACGACCGTCACCTTGGTCGCGGGGACGGCCTGCGGCGCGGCCGCCAACTGCATTTCCAGGGCCTTGGCCCGGGCTTTCCACTTTTTGGCTTTCGCCTTGTATTTCTTGGCCATGGCCAGGCTCCTTGAACGGGATCGGCCCGCGCCCCGGGGTGGGGTGCGGGCCGGTTGGCATCACGATACGCGGCGCCGCGTCAGTCGTCCAGAAGGGTCGTCTGGCTGAGCAGGCCGGGGTCCACGTCGGCCGAGAGGTTCTCGACCGTGGTCTGCGCGGTGAGCTGGTCGATGAACGCGCGCGAGGCGTCGCGCTGGATCTGCTGCACAAGGTCGTCGTGCACCTGCTCCAGCGGGGGGACCTGCTGGATGCGGGTGTCCTCCAGCTTGATCACATGCCAGCCGAAACGGGTCTGCACGGGCTGCGAAACCTGCCCGGGTTCCAGCGCTTCGACCGCGGCCTGGAAGTCGGGGATCATCGCGCCAGCCGCGAACCAGCCCAGGTCGCCACCGTTCTGCGCCGAGCCGTCGGTGGACATTTCCCGCGCGACATCGGCGAAATCGCGACCGCCAGCCAGCGCGGCCTCGACCTGCTGGGCCTCTTCTTCGGTTGCAACCAGGATATGGGCGGCGTGGTATTCGGTCACCGGGTCGCCGGCCGCGTATTGCGCGGCAAAGGCGTCATAGGCCGCAGCGATGCTTTCGTCGGTCACGGCCGCGTTGACGGCGGCGACCAGGGCCGAATTGGCGATGAAGTTGCGGGTCTCGTTTTGCAGCAGGACCTGTTCGCGATGCGACAGGCTGCCCGCGTGCGACTGTGCGAGGACCTCTTGTTCGATCAGTTGCTGCACGATGGCCGGGAACAGGGTCGCGTCGGGCACCTGGGCGAATTGCTGCGGCAGTTGGGTGCGCAGCGCGATCGCGTTGCCCAGCGTGATCGCCACGTCGCCGACGCGCGCGATCACGGTATCGGCGGTCGCGGTGCTGGTGACGGCGTCGGTCGCGGCGGCATCGGCAGCGGGCGCGTCCTCGGCCAGGGCCGGCAGCGCCAGCGTGGCAACGAGTGCCGCCGCCAGTGCAAATCGAGCGTTTTTGAACATGCAAAGCTCCTGAATCGCGCCCTTGGGGGCGGCTGTGATTGACACCTGTTTGGCCGCCCCTTACATGCCAGAGCGACTTTTTCATTGCTCGGGCTGGACAGTCGCGCCCTGTTTAGGAAAGCAGCCGCCAACCGGCAACCCCGCCGGAGACGTCACCCGGTCACACAAAGGCGAGCGGAGAACACATGTTGGGCCTCGGAACACTCAGCCGAAAGGTTTTCGGCACTGCGAACGATCGCAAGGTCAAGTCCGTCCGACCCCTCGTCGCCAAGATCAACGCCCTCGAGGACGAGTTCGTCGCCCTGGACGACGCCGGACTGGTGGCCAAGACCGAGGAGTTCAAGCGCCGCTATCAGGACGGCGAAAGCCTGGATTCCCTGCTGCCGGAAGCCTTTGCCAACTGCCGCGAGGGGGCCCGGCGCGCCCTGGGGTTGCGGGCGTTCGACGTGCAGCTGATCGGCGGGATCTTCCTGCATCAGGGCAACATCGCCGAGATGAAGACCGGCGAGGGCAAGACCCTGGTCGCCACCTTCCCGGCCTATCTGAACGCGCTCAGCGGCAAGGGCGTGCACGTTGTAACGGTCAACGACTATCTCGCGCGCCGCGACGCCGACTGGATGGGCAAGGTCTATGCCAAGCTGGGGCTGAAAACCGGCGTCGTCGTGCCGCATCAACCGGACGACGAAAAGCGCATCGCCTATCAGGCGGATGTCACCTATGCGACCAACAACGAGCTGGGCTTCGATTATCTGCGCGACAACATGAAGACCGACCTCGGTCAGATGATGCAGCGCGGTCACAATTTCGCGATCGTGGACGAGGTGGACAGCATCCTCATCGACGAGGCGCGCACGCCGCTCATCATCTCGGGCATGTCGCAAGACCGCGGGAACCTGTATGTGCGGGTGAACGCGCTGATCCCCTCGCTGGTCGAGGAAGACTATACCCTGGACGAAAAGCAGCGCACCTCGACCTATACCGACGAGGGCAACGAGCATATCGAGCAACTGCTCTACCAGGCCGAGATCCTGCCCGAGGGGCAGTCGCTCTATGATCCGGAATCGACCACGGTCGTGCACCACGTCAACCAGGCCCTGCGCGCGCACAAGATGCTGCACAAGGATCAGCATTACATCGTGCGCGACGGCAAGATCGTCCTGATCGACGAATTCACCGGCCGGATGATGCTGGGCCGGCAGTTGTCCGAGGGGCTGCACCAGGCGGTCGAGGCCAAGGAAGGGCTGGATATCCAGCCCGAGACGGTGACGATGGCCTCGATCACCTTTCAGAACTATTTCCGCCTCTATGCGAAGCTGGGCGGCATGACCGGCACCGCCGCGACCGAGGCCGAGGAATTCAAGGAAATCTACAACCTCGGCGTGGTCGAGATCCCGACCAACCGGCCCATCGCCCGCGTCGATGAACATGACCAGGTCTATCGCTCGGCGCGCGAGAAATTCGTGGGCGTGATCGAGGAAATCAAGCTGGCGCACGCAAAGGGGCAGCCGGTTCTGGTGGGCACGACCTCGATCGAAAAGTCCGAGGAACTCAGCAAGATGCTGACCGACGCCGGCATTCCGCACAACGTGCTGAACGCCCGCCAGCACGAGCGCGAGGCGCATATCGTGGCCGAGGCCGGCCGCGTCGGCGCCGTGACCATCGCCACCAACATGGCCGGCCGCGGGACCGACATCCAGCTTGGCGGCAACGTCGAGATGCGCGTGCAGGACGAACTGACCAACGGCGCCGACCCCATCGCCCTGCGCGAACGGATCGAGGCCGAGGTCGCGGTCGAGAAGGCCAAGGTGCTGGAGGCTGGCGGCCTGTTCGTGCTGGCCACCGAGCGCCACGAAAGCCGCCGCATCGACAACCAGCTGCGCGGCCGCTCGGGCCGTCAGGGGGACCCGGGGCGCTCGGTGTTCTTTCTGTCGCTCGATGACGACCTGATGCGCATCTTCGGCTCGGAACGGCTGGAAAAGGTGCTGTCCACCCTGGGCATGAAAGAGGGCGAGGCGATCGTCCATCCCTGGGTGAACAAGTCGCTCGAAAAGGCCCAGGCCAAGGTCGAGGCCCGCAACTTCGACATTCGCAAGACGCTGTTGAAGTTCGACAACGTGATGAACGACCAGCGCCGCGTGATCTTCGAACAGCGCCTGGAAATCCTCAAGGCCGAGGACGTCGGCGAGATCGTCGCCGACATGCGCCACGCGACGGTGGACGATCTGGTCACCCGGCATCTGCCGGCTGGCAGCTATGCCGACCAGTGGGACGTGGACGGGTTGACCGCCGATGCGCGCGAGAAGCTGTTCCTGGACCTGCCCGTTGCCGAATGGGCGACCGAGGACGGCGTTGACCAGGAGGTCGTGCGCGAACGGCTGGCTGCGGCCTCGGATGCGCTGATGGCGGAAAAGGAAACCGCCTACGGCGCCGAGACGATGCGCAATCTGGAAAAGCAGTTGCTGTTGCAGGTCATCGACACCAAGTGGCGCGAACATATCGTCACGCTCGATCACCTGCGTTCGGCGGTGAATTTCCGCGGCCTCGCGCAGCGCGATCCGCTGAACGAATACAAATCCGAGGCCTTCGTGCTGTTCGAACACATGCTCGGCGCCCTGCGCGAGGATGTGACGCGAATGATCGCGCGGTTGAAGCCGATCTCGCCCGAAGAACAGCAGCAGATGGTCCGGCAGATGGAATTGCAGGCCGCAGCCGCGCGCGAGGACGGGCGCCTGGCCACGCCGATCGACCTGCCGACGATCGGCGGAGAGGCCACCGCCGTCCCCCGCGCCGGGTTCGATGCGGCCGACTCCTCGACCTGGGGCAATCCCGGCCGCAACGAACCCTGCCCCTGCGGATCGGGCAAGAAGTTCAAGCACTGCCACGGCGCGCTGGCCTGAACGCGGCACCCTCGTGTCTTGCGGCGCGCCCTGGTGGCGCGCCGTTTGCATGACGTGGCCAGGGTCAGGATTGGGCGTTCGCCGGCCGGGCCCCCGGGGGGTAGGCCGGTCGATTGCCGTGAAACGACCCCGTATGTGCCCCAAAGCTGCCCAAGTCGGCCCCGATAAAGGCCCGGTCATTCATTCGAGCCGGAGTCCGCCATGAACAGGGTCCGCATTGTTGCTATCTCTGCCGTTGCCCTTGGGGCAGCGGTTGTCGCCGGAACGCAGTTCCAGCAATCGTCGTCGCAACCCGCGCCGGACGTGGTCGCGCAGGACCCCGACGCGGCACTGGCCCAGGCCCAGGCGTATGCCCGGTCCGTGGCCCCGGCCGCAGAGACCTCGTTGGCTGCCCTGGGCACCGCAGACCAGGCCCCGGCCGCCGCGCCGTCGAACGCCGCCCAACCTGCGGCCGATGCCGCCACGCGTAGCGTTGCGCCGCAGATGGCCAGCATCCTGCCCGGGGACCAGGCCGCGCGACCCGAACCCCCGCGCCGCGAACCGCCACGCCCCGCACCTGCGCCTGAAATGCAGGCTGCCCATGCGGCCGAATCGGCCTCGGCCCCGGTGGCTGCCGCCAGCGTCCTGCCGCGTTCCGAACTGGCCAGCGCCGAATCCACCGGCACCCCGCGCGAGGACATGACCCGCGAGATCGTCGAACGGGCGCTGCAACCGGCGCCGCCCGCGTTTCCCCCGGTTGACGCCACGGCCGACGAAGGGCCGGTCCAGCCGCTCGATCCAGAGCTCGAAGCCGAACTGAACGCTTGCGCCGTCTGGCTGGTGGTCACCGCTGCGCAGGACGCGATGCTGGACGCCAGCGTCTACGCCCCGTGCGATCAAGGGGCTCAGGTTTCGATCAGCCATGCGGGCCTGACCTTCGACACCCATCTGGGGGCGGACGGCCAGCTCATGACGCAGATCCCCGCCCTGGTCGAGGATGCCACGGTCACGCTGACCTTTGCCGACGGACGGACCGCAAGCGACAGCACCAGCGTGTCCGATCTGGCCAATGTCGAACGGGTCGTTCTGGGATGGCAGGGGCCGGTCGCGCTGGCGCTGCACGCCTATGAATTCGGCGCGCATTTCGGCGATACCGGCCATGTCCACGCGGGCCATCCGCTGGCCCCCGGGATCGATGGCCACGGCTTCCTGACGGTGCTGGGCGATCCGTCGATCGAACACGCCCATCTGGCGCAGGTCTATTCCTATCCCCGGGGCGAATCGCCGCGCACGGGCGAGGTCGCGCTTGAGATCGAGGTACCGGTTACCGACGCGAGCTGTGGCCAGACCCTGACGGCAAACTCGCTGGAGCTGCACGGCGGTGCCCCCGGTCAGGTTCGCGCGATCAGTCTGGACATGCCGGCCTGCGACGGCGCGGGGGGCTATGTGGTCCTGCCCGGTGTGCTGCCGGAACTGCAGATCGCCCAGTTGCAATAGGGCGGTCCCCGGCTGGCCGGAACCGCAACGATCGAACAGGGGGCCTGGCGCGTTTCGCCGGGCCCCCGGTCTTTGTGTCCGGCCGCCATGCGCCCCCCGACAGGCAGCATGGCCCCAGCCACCAGAGCATCACAGCAACCCTTCCGCCCGGAAGCTGAATTCGCGCGATTTTCCGATGATCAGATGGTCGTGCAAGGTGAGCGAGAGCGCCTCGGCTCCCTGGCGGATGCGGTCGGTGAGGGCGATGTCCTGCTGGCTGGGCGTCGGATCGCCCGAGGGGTGATTGTGCACGAGGATCAGCGCCGAAGCCTCCAGTTCCAGGCCCCGGCGCAGAACCTCGCGGGGATAGACGGGGACATGATCGACCGTGCCGCGGCCCTGTTCCTCATCCGCGATCAGGCAATTCTTGCGGTCCAGATAGAGCACGCGCACATGCTCGACGGCCCGGTGCGCCATGACGGTGTGGCAATAGTCCAGCAGCGCGTCCCACGACGAAATCACCGGACGGTTCAGCATCCGCGCCCGGGTCAGCCGGGCGGCGGCGGCCTCGGTCAGTTTCAGCGCGACGATGACCGTTTCGCCGACGCCGGGGACCTTGCGCAAGTGCGACTCCGGGGCGGTGATGACCCCGGCGAGCCCGTCGAAGCGGTCCATCAGCGCCCTGGCGAGCGGCTTGACGTCCTGCCGGGGGATGGCGCCGAACAGGATGAGTTCCAGCAGTTCATAATCCGGCACCGCGCCCGCGCCCCCTTCGAGAAACCGGGCCCGCAGGCGTTTGCGGTGGTCCCTGAGGTAAGAGGGCAGTGCCGGGCCGCCCGCCGGTCGGGCATCGGCAAACAGGGGAAGCGGGGCTTCCGAAAGGGCATCGGGCTGGCGCATGGCCAAGCCTGGACCGGGACTGGTTGAGAAAGCGTTAACGAAAACGGCGGCCCCGAGAGACCGCCGCATCGGTGTCACGCCAAAGGGGCGATCAGCCCTTCATGCCTTCCCAGAAGCTTTTGACCTTGCCGAAGAAACTGGTCCCTTCCGGGTGGTTGTCCTGCGACAGCGATTCGAACTCGCGAAGCAGTTCCTTTTGCCGTGTGGTCAGGTTCACCGGCGTTTCGACGCCCAGTTCGATCAGCATGTCGCCGGCACCGCCGCCACGCAGCGCGGGCATCCCCTTGCCGCGCAGGCGCATCTGTTTGCCCGCCTGGGCCCCCGCCGGAATCTTCACGCGTGATCGGCCGCCGTCGATTGTCGGCACTTCAACCTCGCCGCCCAGGGCCGCGGTGGTAAAGCTGACCGGGACGCGGCAATGCAGATCCAGACCGTCACGCTGGAAAAGTGCGTGCTCGCGCACCTCGATGAAGATGTAGAGATCGCCCGCGGGGCCACCCCTGAGCCCGGCCTCGCCCTCGCCCGACAGGCGAATGCGCGTGCCGGTCTCGACCCCGGCCGGGATGTTGACCGAAAGCGAGCGTTCCTTTTCAACCCGGCCGGCCCCCTTGCAGGATTTGCACGGGTTCTTGACGATCTGCCCCAAACCGCCGCAGGTGGGGCAAGTGCGTTCGACGGTGAAGAAGCCCTGCTGCGCGCGGACCTTGCCCATACCCGAACAGGTCGGGCAGGTGACGGGCTCGGCGCCCCCTTCGGCGCCGGTGCCGTGGCACTCGTCGCAGGTGGTCAGGGTCGGCACGCGGATGGATTTCTGCGTGCCTTTATAGGCCTCTTCCAGAGACACACGCAGGTTGTAGCGCAGGTCCGAACCGCGGCTGGCGCGATTGCGCGCGCCGCCGCCGGCCCCGCTGCGGCCGCCCATGAAATCGCCGAACAGATCCTCGAACACATCCGAAAAGGCCGAGGAGAAATCGCCCCCCGGGTGCCCGCCCCGTGGCCCGCGCGGGCCGGCGCTGGCGCCCATGCCACCCTCGAACGCAGCATGACCGTAACGATCATAGGCCGCCTTCTTGTCGGCGTCCTTGAGCACGTCATAGGCCTCGTTCACTTCCTTGAACTGGGCCTCGGCGTCGGGGTTGTCCTTGTTGCGGTCGGGGTGCAGTTCCTTCGCCTTGGTGCGGTAGGCCTTTTTCAGCTCGTCCGCCGACGCGCCGCGGGCCGCACCCAGGACTTCGTAATAGTCGCGCTTGGCCATCCGTGGACCTCACCTTTCAACAGCAAGGCCCCGGTCCGGCATGACCGGCCGGGGCCCCGCGGATCACACGGCGTCAGCCGCGACGCTTGTTGTCGTCGAGGTCCTCGAAGTCGGCATCGACGATGTCGTCATCGACCGGGCGCGGCTCGTCGTCCGAGGACCCGTCCTCGCCGGTTTCCTGCTGCGCCTTGTAGATCGCTTCGCCAAGCTTCATCGAGGCATCGCGGACGTTGTTGATGCCCGACTTGATCTTCTCGGCATCGTCGCCTTCCAGCGTGTCCTTCAGCGCGGCGATGGCCAGTTCGATCGCTTCGACGGTCGTCGGGTCCACCTTGTCCTTGTATTCGGACAGCGACTTTTCGGTCGAGTGGATCAGGCTTTCGGCCTGGTTCTTTGCCTCGACCAGATCACGGCGGGCCTTGTCGGCGTCGGCGTTCGCCTCGGCGTCCTTGATCATCTGTTCGATATCGGCATCCGACAGACCGCCCGAAGCCTGGATCGTGATCCGCTGCTCCTTGTTGGTGGCCTTGTCGCGGGCCGACACGTTGACGATGCCGTTCGCGTCGATGTCGAAGGTCACCTCGATCTGCGGCAGGCCACGCGGCGCGGGGGGGATCCCCTCGAGGTTGAACTGGCCCAGGATCTTGTTGTCCGCGGCCATTTCGCGCTCGCCCTGGAACACCCGGATCGTCACCGCGTTCTGGTTGTCCTCGGCAGTCGAGAACACCTGCGATTTCTTGGTCGGGATCGTGGTGTTGCGGTCGATCAGGCGGGTAAAGACACCCCCCAGCGTTTCGATGCCCAGCGACAGCGGCGTGACGTCCAGCAGGACCACGTCCTTGACGTCGCCTTGCAGCACGCCGGCCTGGATGGCGGCGCCCATCGCCACGACTTCGTCAGGGTTCACGCCCTTGTGGGGCTCTTTGCCGAAGAACTTGGTGACTTCCTCGAGGACCTTAGGCATCCGGGTCATGCCGCCGACCAGCACGACCTCGTCGATGTCGCCTTTCGACAGGCCGGCATCCTTCAGCGCCTGCGCGCAGGGCTTCATCGACTTGACGATCAGGTCGCCGACCAGGCTTTCCAGCTTGGCGCGGGTCAGTTTCATGACCAGGTGCAGCGGCTGCCCGGTGTTCTTGTCCATCGAGATGAACGGCTGGTTGATCTCGGTCTGCTGGCTGGAGGACAGCTCGATCTTGGCCTTTTCCGACGCCTCTTTCAGGCGCTGAAGGGCCATCTTGTCCAGGCTCAGATCGACGCCATGCTCTTTCTTGAACTCGTCCACCAGGTAGGTGACGATCCGCATGTCGAAGTCTTCGCCACCCAGGAAGGTGTCGCCGTTTGTCGATTTCACCTCGAACAGGCCGTCGTCGATTTCCAGGATCGAGATGTCGAAGGTCCCGCCGCCGAGGTCATAGACCGCGATCGTCTTGGAGCCTTCCTTGTCCAGGCCATAGGCCAGCGCGGCCGCGGTCGGTTCGTTGATGATGCGCAGCACTTCCAGGCCGGCGATCTTGCCCGCGTCCTTGGTCGCCTGACGCTGCGCGTCGTTGAAATAGGCGGGCACGGTGATGACGGCCTGCGTGACGGATTCACCCAGGTAGCTTTCGGCGGTTTCCTTCATCTTTTGCAGGATGAAGGCGCTGATCTGGCTGGGCGAGTATTTGTCGCTCCGAACCTCGACCCAGGCGTCGCCGTTGCCGCCGTCCACGATCTTGTAGGGGACGAGCTTGCGATCCTTTTCGACCTCGGCATCCGAGGTCCGGCGCCCGATCAGGCGCTTCACCGCAAAGACGGTGTTGGTGGGGTTGGTCACGGCCTGGCGCTTTGCCGGCTGGCCGACCAGACGTTCGCTTTCGGTGAAACCAACGATCGACGGCGTGGTGCGCGCGCCTTCCGAGTTCTCGATGACGCGGGGCTGCGAGCCTTCCATGATGGCCACGCAGGAGTTGGTCGTCCCGAGGTCGATCCCGATGACTTTAGCCATATTGAAATCCTCTTTCCTTCGGCGATGTTGTGGGGCGACGATCCTGTCAGGCTTCGCCTCCCCGATCCCAGAACCGGGGACCCCTTCAGGGCGTTTTTCCCGGCTTCGTGGGCTATATAGGGAGGGGGAAACGGGCCTGCAAGCGCCCGCACCGTGCCAATTTCAAACGAGTTTCACGGATCACCCGCCAACCTGGGCGATCACCAGCGGAACCGTCAGCACGCTGAGCGCAGTCGAGATCAGGATCGCGGCGGATACGCGGGCGACGGCGACGCCGAAATGCTGCGCCAGGATATAGACATTGCCGGCGACGGGCAGCGCGGCGGCACTGACCAGCACGCCGGCCGCATAGGCGTCAACGTGAAAGATCCAGATCGCGGCGCCCCCCACGGCCAGCGGGTGCAGCACCAGCTTGGCAAAGCTCAGCCACCCGGCAACGGTCAGGCGTTCCGCGCGCCTGTTGGTCAGGCTGGCGCCGATGGCGAACAGCGCGCCGGGCGTGGCGGCAGCCCCCAGCAGCGCGGTGGTTGCGGTCAAGGGGCCGGGCAGGGGCAGGCCGGTCGCCGACCACGACAGCCCGGCGGCCATCGCCACAACCATCGGATTGCGCGCCAGCCCCAGCCCGATCAGGCGGGGCAGGGCGGGGGTCAGGCGGCCTTCGCGGGCCAGCGTGATGATGACGGTCAGCAGGCTGGAAAACACGATCAGGTCGATCGAAAGAACCAGCAGCACCGTGCGCGCGGCCTGATCGCCCAGCAGCAGCACCAACATCGGCACGCCCAGAAAGCCGGTGTTGCCGATGACGGCGGTGTGGGCCTCCATCACCGCCTCGGTCAGGGGGCGCAGGCGGACGAACGCCACGGCCAGCGCGATCAGGTAGACCACGCCGCAGCCCCAAAGATAGGCCGCCGCCGCCCGAGGTTCAAAGATCTCGGACGGCGACATGCTGGCCGAGAACCCGAACAGCATGGCCGAGAGGGCAAAGTAGAAGACGAACTTGGTCAGCCAGGCGGTGGCCTCGGGCGGGAAGAATCCGATCTTGCCGGCGCCGTATCCCAGCCCGATGACCGCGAAAAAGGGCAAGGTTTGCAGAAAGACCGCCAGCATGAACCCGAGGTAACACGCCCTGCGCGCCCTCGCCAGTAGGAGACGACGCCACGGCATTGATTGAAACGGCTTCGCAAAACCGGCATCCTCGGCGCGAGGGGCGCGGATCGTCGCGCCTGGGAGGATGACCATGACGCGCCAATTCGCCACCGCCGCCGACTCTGCCGCCATCGAGGCCGAAATGCCCTGGTCCGAGCGCGACGTTCCCGTCACCGTCTATGACAGGATCGTCCGCACCCGGGCCCTGCACGGCAAGGGCAAGGCGTTTTCGTTCCAGCTGTTCGCCGAGGACGGCGCCCCGGCCGAGACGCTGACCTGGGCCGAATTCCTGGCGCGCGTGACGCAGGCGGCCAATTTCTTCCGCAGTCTGGGCGTGGGCGAGGGCGATACCGTCGCCTATGTGCTGCCCACGATCAACGAAACCGCGATCACCCTGTTCGGCGCGATGGCGGCCGGGATCGTCAACCCGATCAATCCGCTTCTGGAACCCGAAAAGATCGCCGGCATCCTGCGCGAGACAAATGCCAGGGTGGTCGTCACCCTGCGCGCCTTTCCCAAGACGGACGTGGCGCAGAAGGTTGCCGAAGCTGTTGCCAACGCCCCCAATGTCAAGCACGTGGTCGAGGTGGACCTGAACCACTACATGACCGGCGTGAAAAAGATGCTGGTGCCGTTGATCCGGCCCAAGAACCCGGTTCGGCACAGCGCGAAGATCTGGCATTTCTACCGCGAATTGCAAAAGCAGCCCGACCAGCGGCTGACCTTCGACCAGACACAGCAGGACCGGGTCTGCGCCTATTTCCATACCGGCGGCACGACGGGGCTGCCCAAGGTCGCGCAGCACAAGGCCTCGGGGCTGATGTATAACGGCTGGCTGGGGGCGGAACTGTTGCTGAGCGAGGAGGACACGATCCTCTGCCCGCTGCCCCTGTTCCACGTCTTTGCCGCCTATCCGGTGGTGATGGCGGCGGTGACGGCGGGCGCGCATGTGGTGCTGCCGACGCCCCAGGGCTACCGCGGGGATCATGTGTTCGACAATTTCTGGAAGCTGGTCGAACGCTGGCGCGCGACCTTCATCATCACCGTGCCGACCGCCCTGTCGGCGCTGATGCAGCGCCCGGTCAACGCCGATATTTCCACGCTGAAGAGCGGCTTCTCGGGCTCGGCCGCGCTGCCTGTCGAGCTGTTCAAACGCTTCGAACAGGCGACCGGCGTCGCCATCGTGGAAGGTTACGGCCTGACCGAGGCAACCTGCCTGGTGTCGGCCAACCCGGTCAGCGGGCAGAAGAAGATCGGCTCGGTCGGGCTGCCGTTCCCCTATACGGACGTCAAGATCGCCCATTGCGCGGCGGATGGAACCGTCACCCGGGAATGCGGCGTGGACGAGGTGGGCGAGATCTGCGTCGCAAACCCCGGCGTCTGGGCCGGAAACACCTATACCGAGGCGGCGAAGAACAAGGGCCTCTATGCCGGCGGCACGCATTTGCGCACCGGCGATCTGGGGCGGATCGACGCCGACGGGTATCTGTGGATCACCGGGCGGGCCAAGGATCTGATCATCCGGGGCGGGCACAACATCGACCCCGCCATGATCGAGGAGGCGATGCTGGCGCACCCCGCCGTCGCCTTTGCCGGCGCCATCGGCCAGCCCGACGCATCGGCGGGCGAATTGCCGTGCGTCTATGTGGAACTGGTCGCGGGCGCGACCGTCACCACCCGCGAGTTGATCGACCACGCGGCCGAGCGCATTCCCGAACGCGCCGCGGTGCCGAAATGGATCGAGGTTCTGCCCGAGCTGCCCAAGACCGCCGTGGGCAAGGTGTTCAAGCCCGATCTGCGCCGCATGGCGATCACGCGGGTCTTCGACAAGGCCTTCAAGGACGCCGGGCTCGCTGCCCATGTCGCCGGCGTGATCGAGGACAAGAAACGCGGCCTGGTGGCGCAGGTTGCGCGGCAGGGCACGGTGGACGAGGGCAAGCTGCGCGACCTGCTGGGGCAGTATACGGTCGCCTGGGACCTGGTCTGACGGTTTGGTTCCGGGCGTTGCCTTTCGGCGCCCGGGGCCTTAGCTCTGCGCCCAGACAGGAGGCCCCGCCATGCCCGCACCGATTCCCGTGACCCTGCTGACCGGTTTCCTCGGCTCTGGCAAGACGACCTTGCTGAACGCCCTGCTCAAGGACCCGGGGATGGAGCGCGCCGCGGTCGTCATCAACGAGTTCGGCGAGATCGGACTGGATCACGACCTGATCGAAAGCTCGACCGAGACGATGGTGCTTATGGCCTCGGGGTGCCTGTGCTGCACGGTGCGCGGCGATCTGGCCGAGACGCTGAATGACCTGCGCGAACGGCGCGATGCGAGTGAGATCGCCTTTGATCGCGTGGTGATCGAAACCACTGGCATCGCCGATCCCGCGCCCATCGTGCAGACCCTGGTGATGGACGGCGACCTGTCCTATGACTTTGCGCTGGATGGCGTGGTGGTGACCGCCGACGCCGCGACCGGCGCGCAGACGCTGGACAAGCAGTTCGAGGCCGTCCAGCAGGTGGCGATGGCCGACCGCATCGTGCTGACAAAGACCGACCTGGTGACGCCCGCGCAACTGGCCGCGTTCGAAAAGCGGCTGGCCGCGATCAACCCGGGTGCGCCGCGCCACCGGGCCGATCATGGGCGGATCGACCCCGCCCTGCTGTTCGGCCTGGCGCCGCGCCCCGAAAGCACGCAGGCGCAGGCGCTGGCCTGGGTGGCCGCCCAGCCGAAAAAGGCCAGCCTTCCGCCCCTGAGCGGGTTGAAGCAGACGCAACCCGCCGGAATGGGGCAAAGCTATGGCTTGTTCGGCGTGGGCAGCACGGCCGGCGCGCGCCCCTCGCACGACGGGCGCGTCACCTCGCAGTCGATCGAGATCGCACAGCCGATTTCGCCCATCGTCTTCGATCTGTGGCTGGAAAGCCTGATGAATTCCGCTGCCGCCGACATCCTGCGGCTGAAGGGCGTGGTGCATGTCGAGGGGATGAAGCATCCCTTTGCCCTGCACGGCGTCCAGCACATCTTTCACCCGCCCGTGCCGCTGACCCATTGGCCCGAGGGCGACAAGACCACCCGCATCGTCGTCATCGGACGCGATCTGCCGCCCGGGTATCTTGAGGACAGCCTGTCTTTCCTGCGCTCGGCGCCGCCGGTCACGGAACACCGGCTGTAACGCAAAAGGCCCCGGATCGCTCCGGGGCCTTTCGGTTTGCGGTGTCGTGGATCACACGACCCGTTCGACCATCATCTTCTTGATCTCGGCGATGGCCTTGGCCGGGTTCAGCCCTTTGGGGCAGGTCGAGGCGCAGTTCATGATCGTGTGGCAGCGATACAGTTTGAACGGATCGTGCAGATCGTCCAGACGCTCGCCCGTGGTCTCGTCGCGCGAATCGATGATCCAGCGATAGGCGTGCAACAGCGCCGCCGGGCCCAGATAGCGGTCGGCGTTCCACCAGTAGCTGGGGCACGAGGTCGAGCAGCACGCGCACATGACGCACTCATACAGACCGTCCAGCTTGGCGCGATCCTCGATCGACTGCTTCCATTCCTTGGCCGGGGTGTTCGACTTGGTTTCCAGCCAGGGCATGATCGATTCATGCTGGGCATAGAAATGCGTCAGATCCGGCACCAGATCCTTGACCACCGGCATGTGCGGCAAGGGGTAGATCTTCACGTCGCCCTTGATCTCGTCCATGCCAAAGATGCAGGCCAAGGTGTTGCGCCCGTCGATGTTCATCGCGCAGGACCCGCAGATCCCCTCGCGGCACGACCGCCGGAAGGTCAGCGTCGGGTCGATCTCGTTCTTGATCTT
Organism: Rhodobacter sp.; assembly: GCA_020637515.1. Taxonomy (NCBI): domain Bacteria; kingdom Pseudomonadati; phylum Pseudomonadota; class Alphaproteobacteria; order Rhodobacterales; genus Rhodobacter; species Rhodobacter sp. The sequence continues at coordinate 1,006,022 of JACKKG010000001.1, forward strand.
GATGAGCGCGTCCAGGACCATCGGCCCGCAGGTGTCCATATCGACGAAATAGGTATCGACACGGGGGTTTTCGCCATCGTCGGGCGACCAGCGGTAGATGCGGAAGGTCCGGGTGTTCTTTGCGCCCTCGGGCTTTGGCCAGGTCTTGCCGGTGCGGATCTTCGAGTTCTTCGGCAGGGTGAGTTGAACCATCTGCGTGCCCTCCTCAGTAAACCCGCGCCTTGGGCGCGATCTTTTTCAGCGAGATGCCGCCGTCCTCTTCCCGCGTCAGCGGATCCAGGACCACGGGGCGATAGTCGAGGCGCACGTCAGCCCCGGCGACCCACGACAGCGTGTGCTTGCGCCAGTTGGCATCGTCGCGGTTCGGATAATCCTCGTGCGCATGGGCGCCGCGCGATTCCTTGCGGGCCTCGGCGCCGACGATGGTCGCCATCGCGCAGGGCATGAGGTTTTCCAGCTCCAGCGTTTCCATCAGGTCGCTGTTCCAGATCATCGAGCGGTCCGTCACCTTGATGTCCGACAGTTTGCCGGCGACGGCCTTCATCTTCTCGACCCCTTCGGCCAGCGACTTGTCGGTGCGGAAGACGGCGGCGTCGGCCTGCATGGTCTTCTGCATCTCCAGCCGCAATTCGGCGGTCGGCGTGCCACCCGAGGCATGGCGCAGCCGGTCGAAGCGGTCCAGCGCGGCCTCGACCGCGGCCTTGGACGAGTCGCGGTTGGCGGCGGCGGGGTCGATGATCTCGCCGGCGCGGATCGCCGCGGCGCGGCCGAACACCACAAGGTCGATCAGACTGTTCGACCCCAGCCGGTTCGCCCCGTGCACGCTGGCGCAGGCGGCCTCGCCCACGGCCATCAGGCCGGGCGCGGTGCGGGTCGGGTTCTGGCCGTCGGCGTTCAGCACCTCGCCCCAGTAGTTGGTCGGAATGCCGCCCATGTTGTAGTGCACGGTCGGCAGCACCGGGATCGGTTCCTTGGTCACGTCCACCCCGGCGAAAATGCGCGCGGATTCGGAAATCCCCGGCAGGCGCAGGTGCAGCGTTTCCGGCGGCAGGTGGTTCAGGTGCAGATGGATGTGATCCTTGTTCGGACCGACACCGCGACCCTCGCGGATCTCCATCGTCATGCAGCGCGAAACCACGTCGCGGCTGGCGAGGTCCTTGTAGGTCGGCGCATAGCGTTCCATGAACCGCTCGCCTTCCGAGTTGGTCAGATACCCGCCTTCGCCGCGCGCGCCCTCGGTGATGAGGCAGCCGGCGCCGTAGATCCCGGTGGGGTGAAACTGCACGAATTCCATGTCCTGGAGCGGCAGGCCGGCGCGGGCGATCATGCCGTTGCCGTCGCCGGTGCAGGTATGCGCCGAGGTCGCGCTGAAGAACGCGCGGCCATAACCGCCGGTGGCCAGCACCACGGTCTTGGCATTGAACTGGTGCAGCGTGCCGTCATCCAGTTTCCACGCCAGCACGCCGGTGCATTCACCGTCGTCCGTCATCAGCAGGTCGGTGGCGAAATACTCGATGTAGAACTGCGCCTTTTCCTTCAGCGAGCGGCCATAGAGCGTGTGCAGCATGGCGTGGCCGGTGCGGTCGGCGGCGGCGCAGGTGCGCTGCACGGGCGGGCCCTCGCCGAACTCGGTGGTATGGCCGCCGAACGGGCGTTGATAGATCTTGCCCTCTTCGGTGCGCGAGAAGGGCACGCCGTAGTGCTCCAGCTCATAGACCGCGGCGGGGGCAGAGCGCGCCAGGTATTCCATCGCGTCCGTGTCGCCCAGCCAGTCCGAGCCCTTGACGGTGTCATACATGTGCCACTGCCAGCTGTCGGGGCCCATGTTGCCCAGGCTGGCGGCAATGCCGCCCTGCGCCGCGACAGTGTGCGAGCGGGTCGGGAACACCTTGGTGATGCAGGCGGTCTTCAGGCCCTGTTCGGCCATGCCCAGCGTCGCGCGCAGACCAGCGCCGCCAGCCCCGACCACGACCACGTCATAGGTGTGTTGTTCGATTTGATAAGCAGACATTCGGTCGGTCCTCAGGCGCGGAACAGGATGGTGGCGACGGCCAGGACGCCGCAGACGGCCAGCGTCGCGCTGAACAGCTTGGTCAGGATCACCAGCACCAGCCGCGCGCCGCCGTCGAGGTAGTCCTCGATCACCACCTGCATCCCGATGGCAAAGTGCCAGCAGGCGACGGCGATGAACAGGATGGCGGTGACGGCGTTGCCGAACTGGCCATAGGTGGCGATCAGCGCCTCATGGCCGCCGCCCAGGGCGCGACCGAAAGGGATCAGGAACAGGATCGTCAGCGGCACCAGCGCGATCGAGGTCAGGCGCTGCATCCAGAAGTGATGCACGCCCTCGTTGGCGCGGCCCAGCCCGGCGACGGCGTTATAGTCGGTCTTGTAGCTCATGGCGCCCTCCGTCAGACCAGCATCAGCGTGAGAACGGTCAGCACCACCGAGGCGCCGATCACATACCAGTTCGACCGGGCCACCACGGGCAGATCGAAGCCCTTGCCCAAATCAAAGAAGAAATGGCGGATGCCGTTCGCGAAATGGAACCACAGCGCCCAGAGCGAGCCGATCAGCACCAGCTTGCCGAACCACGAGGTCAGCAGCCCGTCGGCGACGGCGAAATACCCGGGCGAATAGGCGCCGGCGACGAACCACCAGATCACCAGGATGCCGCCGGCCATCATGCCGACGCCGGTGATCCGGGTCATGATCGAAATCTTCGCGACCAGTGGCAGGCGATAGATTTGCAGGTGCGGGGAAAGCGGCCGATTGCCCCGGTTCACGTCAGCCATGATGGGTCCCTCTCTCTTGGCGCGCCCGGCCCCGGGAACGAACCTCCGAGGTCGGCTGGCTTTGCCGTTTGCATACCGCATTTTTCCGGCAAGTCACGCGTCCAATCGCGAAAAACCGGGCGACATTCGCGGGAATTCGACGAAAATCCGCAAATGTGATCACGCATTCCGGCACTGTGATCACAAGATTGCGCTCTCGCCCGCCCGCGGCGCGTTTCCCCCATTCCGCCCGTGACCCGGTGGTGGGCGGGGCCACCCGCGACATCGGGCGGACCCCTGTGGAACAAAGCCGATCCGTCCCGTATCGACCGACTCGCAAGCGCCCAGGCGGTGCCGCATCAAGACTGCGTGACCTTGCCGCCTGGATCGAAAATCAGGGGCGAAAGCCGGCATTCCGAGCGGATTTTTGCCAATTTATCGCGCTTGAGGGGCAATTTCCAAGGCAACCGCGCCTTGCCGTTGCACACTTGCCGCAATGAGGCGCGAATATCGACAAAATGAGATGGCGGCGTTGACACTTTTGCCGGAGCGGTGGCACTAAAGGGCGAAATGCGAGCATCGGTCGCAAACGTGGCCAGTTACGGACAGGAAGACAGGCTAATGAAACATATTTTCCTTGCAACTGCCGCGGCGATCGCGCTGGGCGCGCCGGCTGCGACTGCGCAGACCATCGGCATGGCGGGCATTCCCTCGGGCTTTGGCGTTGCGGGCAACGTGGTGGCGCTCGGCTTCTCGGGGAGCTACAGCCAGCAACTGCGCGGCGTGGCGCCGAACCAGACCCATTGGGACGCCGCGACCTCGGCGACCTTCGGGTTCGGAAACCCGGTGTCGGGCGTGGGTGTCGAAGTCGGCATCAACCTGACGTCGTTCCGCCGCTTCGGCCAGTCGGGCCATCTGTCGGTGGGCGTGCACCGCATGTTCCAGGCCAATGATCGCGGCGTGTTCTCGGCGGCTCTGCGCGCCGACTACCTGGGCGCCTGGGGCGACATCAAGACGTATAACCCGGCCTACTCGTTGATCGGCAGCTACGCGACCAGCGTCGGTTCGCGCCTGGCCATGTTCTCGGCGGGTGTCGGCACCGGCTGGGGCCAGAACGGTTCGGACCGCACCACGCGGGGCGCCGTCGGTTTTGGCATCGGCCTGAACGGCCAGTGGGCCGCCAGCGTCGGCTACGTCGGCCAGGAATCGGTCATCGGTGCCGTGTGGCAGCCGCCGGCGCTGAACGGCGCCTCGGTCGCCTTCTCGATCCGCAACATCGAGGATTCGGGCAACGCCACCTTTGCGGTCGATATCGGCCGGGCCTTTGCGCTGATGCGCTGATGTGACCTGGCGGAGGCAGGACCAACTGCCTTCGCATCCGCTTGGCGGGGTCTGCTGACCCCGTTGCCCACAGTCGGCGGATCCGCAAAGACGATGCCGGCGACCGGGACCAAGGCAAACGCAGAGTTGCCATGCGGGACAGAGTTTTCTCATCGCCGTGCGCCTGACCGGGCCGCAACGGTAACGCAACCAGAATTCAGATACGAGGTATCGCCATGAAAACCCTTCTTCTGACCGCCGCCGCCGCCCTGGCGCTGACCGCCGCTTCGGCCGCCGTCGCCGCGACCGGCCCCGGCTCGCCCTCGCCGACCCCGCCCGGAACGTCGCCGGTTCCGGTGCCCACGTCCTTGAGCGGCAACTTCACGCCCGGATCGTTTGTCACGATCACCCTCGTCGGCGGCCACTATGTGTTCAGCTTCGGTCCCAACTGACACGGGCACGCTGAAGATCGTCTCGACTGAAACGGGCGGCACCGACAGGGCCGCCCGTTTTCGTTTCTCGGCATTCCGGTGACCGGCCCGGCCGCGCGCGGCCACAGGGCCTGGGCAGGGCGCGCCTGTCAGACGGGGATCAGCGCCCAATAGTCCAGATCCAGCAACACCTCGGGCCGGTATTTCCCGTCCTCGCCGCGCAGATCCGTGCCGTTGCCACTGGTTGCAACCAACCGCAGGCGAAGGGCGCCGACGCCGGGCGCCGCGGTTTCGGCCTTGTCCAGAACCTGAGACCATGCCCGGACCGTCATGCCGCTGAAACACGGATTGGCGTGCGCGCCGCCGTTGATGGCGACCATCATCTGGGCATTCGCCAGCCCGTTGAAGCTGAGCGCCCGCGCCAGGCTGATGACGTGTCCGCCATAGATCAGCCGCCGCCCGTCAGGCCGGAAGGTGGCGTCGAAATGCACCTTGGCGGTGTTTTGCCAAAGGCGGGTCGCCAGCATGTGTTCCGCTTCCTCGACGGTGACGCCATCGACGTGTTCGATGACCTCGCCCACCGCGTAATCGCCCAGCCGATAGGTTTCGCCGGCAAGGTCGGTGTCGTAACGGTCGAATCGCAACCCCGGGGGCACCACCAGGTCCGCAGCCGCGACCGCTTTTGCCAGTTCCGGAACCACGGCCACGGGCGCGGGCGCCTCGGGATCGCGTTTGCGCACCATCACCCAGCGCACATAGGACAGCACCGGTTCATCGTGCTGGTTGCGGCCCGTGGTGCGGACATAAACGACCCCTGACGTGCCGTTCGAATTCTCTTTCAGCCCGATCACTTCCGAGACCGAGGACAGCGTGTCGCCCGGATAGACCGGCGCCAGGAATCGCCCCTCGGCATAGCCCAGGTTGGCGACGGCGTTCAGGCTGATGTCTGGCACGGTCTTGCCGAACACCGTATGAAAGACGATCAGATCGTCCAGCGGGCTTTGCGGCAGGCCGCAGTCCCGCGCGAACGCGTCCGAGGAATAGAGCGCGCCGCGCGCCGGATACAGCGCGTGATACAGCGCCCGCTCGCCGCCCGACAGCGTGCGTGGCACCGCGTGGCGGATCACCTGGCCGACGGTATAGTCCTCGAAAAACCGGCCGGAATTCGTCTTCATGATGGTCTCACGCCCGGGGGCGCCCCTTCAATTTGCGGGAAACAGGTGGTGGCCGGTCACTGCTCGCCCAGCTTGATTTCGGGTGTGTAGGTGCCCGGCGCGTCCTTGACCACGGCCTGGGCGCAGCGCATCACGCCGCGCCCCGCGTCGAACGCATACGAAGGCGAGCCGTGCAGCTCCCACCCCTTGTTCAGGGCCGCCGTCACCTTGTGGCAAAAGGCCGAGGTGTCGTCCTCGGTCAGCAGTCGATACAGTTTCATCGCGTCACCCGAATGGATTGTAGCCCAGCCATTTGTGAATCATGCCGACCGCGCCCATGACCACGACCGCGCCGATGACGGCGGCGATCTCCTTGCTGACGACGGTGGGCGTCTCGGGCTTGTCCCAATAGGGCGCGTCGCGGTTGATCAGATAGACCGAGACCTGAGCCCAGACCAGCAACCCGCCGAACAGGATCAACGAGGCCAGGTCGCCGTTCACCAGAAGATGCGCGATCGCCCACAGGCGCACGCCCCAAAGCTGCGGGTGCCGCACATACCGCGTCGCGGCGGTTTTCATGCCCGAGGCAGCGAACAGATAAAAGGCCAGCAACACCAACAGATTGTTCAGGTGGCGCAGCCCGCCGTCCACCGGCCAGACCGGATCGACCGGGGCCCAACGATAACCCAGCACCATCGCCACGATGCCGGCCACCGACAGCAGCGTCACCAGGCCCTTGCCCGAGTCGCCAGCGGATTGCCGGCTGGCCGGTGCAAGGCGTTTCCACCAGTGACTGCCGGACCACAACACCAGACCCAAAACGAGCAGCGCGTATCCCATTATCCCAGAGCCTTCTGCAATTGTGCGATCGCCTCGGCGCGGGCCAGAACCTGCCGGGCCGTGACAATATGCAGATTCTCGACGATCTTGCCATCCACCACGGCCACACCCAGGCCCTTTGCCGTCGCCTCGTCAAAGGCGGCGATCTGCCGGCGCGCCAGGTCGATGGCCTGGGCGTCGGGGGCAAAGACGGTGTTGGCGATGTCCAGTTGCGCCGGGTGGATCAGCGTCTTGCCGTCAAAGCCCAGGTCGCGCCCCTGTTCGCATTCGGCGCGCAGCCCCGCATCGTCCTTGAAGGCGTTGTAGACGCCATCGACGGCGACGATACCCGCGGCCCGGGCCGCCAGCAGGCAGGATTGCAGCGCGAATTGCAGCGGCAGACGGTCGGCGCGGAAGCGGCAGTTCAGTTCCTTCGCCAGGTCGTTCGTGCCCATGACGAAGCCCGCCATGCGTGGCGCCTTGGCGATGCTGGCGGCGTTCTGGATGCCATCGGGCGTTTCCATCATCGCCCAGATGGTGGTGTTCGCGGTCTCGGCGCGGGCGTCCAGCCGGTTCGCCAGGGCCTGGATGTCGGCCACGCTGTTGACCTTGGGCAGCAGCACCGCCTCGGGTTTCGCCAGCGAGAGAACCTCGAGGTCGAGCGCGCCCCAGTCGGTATCAAAGCCGTTGATCCGCACCAGCTTTGCGCGGGGGCCATAGTCGGCCGCGGCCAGCGTGTTGGCCAGAAGTTCGCGCGCGTTGGCTTTCTCGTCGATGGCGACGGCGTCCTCCAGATCGAAGATGATCGCATCGGCGGCCAGTGAGCGGGCCTTGTCCAGCGCCCGCTCCTTGGAGCCGGGGATATACAGGACGGAACGGAACGGGCGGCTGTCCATGATTCTCTCTCGTGAAACAAAGTTGCGCGCAGAGCATCAAACGCAGTCACAAATGGCAAGTCTTAATTTTCTGCATCGCAGAGAGAACGCCGTGTTCGCGCGGTCTTTGCCGTGTCTTGTGCAGACTGAGGGCCCCTGTCCAGGAAAGGTCCCGCCATGCTGCGCGCGCTTCTGTCCGCCACCCTCGCCCTACTGTCGTTCGGCACGCCGGGCGCCGCCCAGACCCTGCCCTGCGCCGCGCGCGAGCGGCTTCTGGCCTTTGTCATCGACGAGCGCGGCCAGACGCGCCTGGCCAGCGGCGAGGCCGCGCAGGGCGCCACGATCGAACTGTTCGCCGGCGACTCGGGCGAGTGGACACTGCTTCTTTCGCTGCCCGACGGCCGGTCCTGCCTGCTGGCCAACGGGCGCCATTTCGTCGCGACCGGGGGGCTGCAACCCGCGCGGGGCAACCCGGCCTAGGGCTGGCCCACCGGATGCGACGCTGGCAGCGATAACAGCGTCACAATCCGGGGTGCTGCGCTGCCGCGAGGCTTGCGCGGACCCCGGCGAGGGCTTAGGCAGGACGCGAAACAGCAACCTGACCGGAGACTTCCCATGGCCAGACCCAAAATCGCGCTGATCGGCGCGGGCCAGATCGGCGGCACCCTCGCCCATCTCGCCGCGATCAAGGAACTGGGCGACGTCGTGATGTTCGACATCGCCGAGGGCATTCCGCAGGGCAAGGCGCTCGATATCGCCGAGTCGGGCCCGTCCGAAGGGTTCGACGGCCATTTCCGCGGCACCAACGATTATGCCGACATCGCCGGAGCGGATGTCTGCATCGTCACCGCCGGCGTGCCGCGCAAGCCGGGCATGTCGCGCGACGACCTGCTGGGGATCAACCTGAAGGTCATGAAATCGGTGGGCGAGGGCATCAAGGCGCACGCGCCGGATGCGTTCGTGATCTGCATCACCAACCCGCTCGATGCCATGGTCTGGGCGCTGCGCGAATTCTCGGGTCTGCCGCGTGAGAAGGTGGTCGGCATGGCCGGCGTGCTCGACTCGGCCCGGTTCCGCCATTTCCTGGCGAGCGAATTCAACGTGTCGATGCGCGACGTCACGGCCTTTGTTCTGGGTGGCCACGGCGACACGATGGTGCCGCTGGCGCGCTATTCGACGGTCGCGGGTATTCCGCTGCCGGACCTGGTGCAAATGGGCTGGACCACGCAGGAACGCCTGGATGCGATCATCCAGCGCACCCGCGACGGCGGCGCCGAAATCGTCGGCCTGCTGAAGACGGGCTCGGCGTTCTATGCGCCTGCCACCTCGGCGATCGAGATGGCCGAGGCCTATCTGAAGGACCAGAAGCGCCTGCTGCCCTGCGCGGCCTATGTGGATGGCGCCTTTGGCCTGAAGGGTCTGTATGTCGGCGTGCCCACGATCATCGGCGCCGGTGGCATCGAACGTGTCGTGGACATCAAGATGACCGCCGACGAACAGGCGATGTTCGACAAGTCGGTGACCGCCGTGAAAGGCCTGGTCGAGGCCTGCAAGGCGATCGACCCCTCGCTGGCCTGACGCTGGCCGGCTCGCGCAAGGATCGGAACGCGCGCCCCGATGGGGCGCGCGTTTTTCATGGGCGGGTCTGTGCGTTGACAGGGCTGCGCGGTCGGTGATTACCTCCTCGCAGACTGGAGGAGGCCCCATGTCCGATGCCCCCGTATTCGAGATCGACCCCGCAGCCTTCTGGGCCGATCCTTATCCGACGCTCAAGGCGATGCGCGCCGCCGGTCCGGTGCTGTTCGTGCCGCAACTGGGCGCGACCCTGCTGACACGCCGCGATGATGTCTTCGAGAACGAGAAGAAGATCGAGATCTTCTCCTCGGATCAGCCCGGCGGGTTGATGACGCAGCTCATGGGGCAGAACATGATGCGCAAGGACGGCGCCGCGCATCAGGCCGAACGCGCCGCCATCTTTCCGACAGTCTCGCCGCGCACGGTCAAGACCGTCTGGCGCAATGCGTTCGAGGGGTTCACCGCCGCGATCCTCGACGATCTGCGCCCTGTGCGCCGCGCCGACATGGTGCGCGACATCGCCATGCGGATTTCCGGCGAGGCATTGAAGGTCATCACCGGGCTGACCCAGATCGGCTGGGACGAGATGGACCGCGTCAGCCAGGGCATGATTGACGGGTGCGCCAACTACGCCGGCGACCCGGCGGTGACGGCGCGTTGCAACGACTGCACCGCCGCCATCGACCGCTATATCGATGCGCGCGTGCCCGCGCTGCTGGCCGCGCCCGACCATTCGCTGCTGTCGGTGCAGCTACAGGCCGGGCTGACCGAAGCGCAATACCGCGCCAACGTGAAACTGGCGATCTCGGGCGGGCAGAACGAACCGCGCGACGTGATCGCCGGGCTGACCTGGGCGATGCTGACCCATCCCGACCAGCGCGCCCTGGTGACCGAGGGCACCAAGACCTGGCTCGATGCGTTCGAGGAATACGCCCGCTGGATCGCTCCGGTGGGCATGTCGCCGCGCCGGGTCGCGCAGCGCCACGTCCTGCACGGTGTCACGCTCGAACCCGAGGACCGGGTGTTCCTGATGTTCGGTTCGGCGAACCGCGACGAGGCCGTCTTTGCGCGGCCCGACCATTTCGACCTGACGCAGGATTGCGGGCCGGCGGTCAGCTTCGGCGCGGGGCCGCATTTTTGCGCCGGCGCCTGGGCCGCGCGCAGCCTGATCGCCGATGTGGCGATGCCGATGATCTTTGACCGGCTTCCCGGCCTCAGGCTGGATGGCGAGACGCGCTTTGGCGGCTGGGCGTTTCGCGGGCCTCTGGTGATGCCGGTGGCATGGGATTGACCGGGGCAGTGGGCGCGGCCTTTCGCGGCCCGAGGGCTTCGCCCGCGGGGATTCGCGCCACAACGAGGGGGCGTTGACATTGTCCCGGCGCTGGCGTCCGATCCCGGAAAAAAGGAGCCCCCCATGTCCGACTTCGATGCCGAACTCGCCGACCGCCTGATCCGCTATTGCGCCATCGACAGCCAGTCGGATGCCGACAGCCCGACCGCCCCCTCGACCGCGATCCAGCTGGACATGCAGCGCCTTCTGGTGACCGAGTTGCAGCAGATGGGCGCCGAGGACGTGCGGCTGACGGCCTATGGCGCTGTGCTGGCGACGATCCCGGGCACCGTCGAAGGGCCGACAGTCGGCTTTCTGGCGCACGTCGATACTGCGCCCCAGTTCAACGCCCAGGGCGTGAAGCCGCGCATCATCAGGGGCTACAACGGCGGCGCGATCACCTATCCCGACGCCCCCGGCCTGATCCTGACACCCGAGGCGTTCCCCTATCTCGCGCAGAAGGTCGGGCACGACATCATCACGGCCTCGGGCTTGACGCTGCTGGGGGCGGACGACAAGGCGGGCGTGGCGATCGTCATGACCGCCGCCCGGCACATGCTGGCAAACCCCGATGTCGCGCGCCCCCGCCTGCGCCTGGCCTTCACCCCCGACGAGGAAATCGGCCGTGGTGTCGATCCCCGCCTGCCCGCCGACCTGGGGGCCGATTTCGCCTATACCTTTGACGGCGGCGCGCTGGGCGAGATCGAGTTCGAGACCTTCTCGGCCGACGGCGCGGTGGTGACGATTCGCGGCGTGTCGATCCACCCGGGCTATGCCACGGGAAAGCTGGTGAACGCGATTCACCTGGCGTCAAAGATCATCCAGACCCTGCCGCAGGCAACCCTGACGCCCGAGACGACCGCCGGCCGCGACGGGTTCATCCACGCCACGGACATGGACGGCGGCGCCTCGGAAATGCGGATCAAGTTCATCCTGCGCGACTTTGAACGCGACGGGCTGGCGGCCAAGGGTGCGCTGCTGCGCCAGGTCTGCGACGCCGTCGCCGCAACCGAGCCGCGCGCCGAGATCACCTGCACCATAACGCCCCAATATCGCAACATGCGCTATTGGCTGGAAACCGACATGACCCCGGTGGATCTGGCGCGTGACGCGGCGCGGAGCCTTGGGATCGACCCGCTTTCGGTGCCGATTCGCGGCGGCACCGACGGCTCGCGGCTGACCGAAATGGGCGTGCCCTGCC
>JACKKG010000001.1:3122500-3290234 GCA_020637515.1 Rhodobacter sp.
CGGGTTCGACGCCTGCCACCACCATCTGGAAGGCGAGCGGCTGTCGCTGAACTATATCGCCTATGGCGCCAAGACCCTGATCGCGCCGGGCGAGCTGCGCGATTTCTACCTGTTCCAGATGCCGTTGTCGGGCGCCGCGGCGATCCGCAACGGCGCGGACGCCTATGTCAGCGACCCGGCGCGCGCGGCGCTGCTCAATCCGCACCGCGCGACGACCATGATCTGGGAGGGCGACTGCCGCCAGATCCTGCTGCGCATCGACCGCGAGGCGTTCGTGCGCCATCTGGCCGGGCTGATCGGCGGACAGCCGGACCGTCCGCTGACCTTCAGCGGCGCGATGGACCTGACCGGCCCGCGCGGCGCGGCGCTGCGCGCGCTGATCCTGCATCTGGTGACCGAGGCCGACGCGGGCCGCCCCGCCCTGCGCCCCGGCAGCCTGCTGGGCCGGCAGATCGAAAGCGCGCTGATGACCGGCCTGCTCGAGGCCCACCGGCACAGTTTCTCGGACGCGCTGCACCACACGCGCGGGCACGAGGTCGCGCCGCGCATGGTGCGCCAGGCCGAGGCCTGGATGCTGGCGCGGATCGACCAGCCCATCGGGATCGAGGACGTGGCCGAGGGGGTCGGCGTCAGCGCGCGCGCGTTGCAACTGGCGTTCCGGCGGTTTCGCGACACGACTCCGCTGGCCTTTCTGCGCGACGCCCGGCTGGACCGCGCGCATGCCGATCTGCAAGCCGCCCTGCCCGGCACCAGCATCACCGAGGTCGCGACGCGCTGGGGGTTCGGCCATTTCGGCCGCTTTTCCGGCATCTACCGCGCGCGCTTTGGCTGCACCCCGCGCGAGACCCTGCGCGAGGCGCAGGGCGCGCCCTTCTGACCCGCCGGTTCCCGGTCATGACCCTGACGCTTTACGATATCGGCGTGCCCGGCGTGGTGCAGTCCCTGCGCGCGGTGTCGCGGATCCTGGACCGGACGGCGCGCCATTGCGCCGAGACCGGCACCGACCCCGACCCCCTGGCCCTGGCGCGTCTGGTCCCCGACATGGCGCCCCTGCATTTTCAGATCGAGGCGCTGAAGAACCACGCGGTCTTTGGACTCGAGACGATCCGGACCGGCGTTTTCGCGCCGCCCCCTCTGATTGGCGCGATGCCGTTTTCGGCGTTGCAGGCCATCCCGCGCGCCGCGCTCGCCACGATCGAGGCCCTGCCCCCCGAGGCAATCAACCGCCACGCGCAACGGGCGCGAACCATCGAGATCTTCCTGCCGCTCGATCCCGACGACGCCGCGCGCAGCGCCTGGGGGCCCCGGTCCGTGGCCTTCACCTCGGAAAGCTTTCTTCTGACCTACACGCTGCCCAACGTCGCGTTCCACGCCATGACCGCGTATCACATCCTGCGCACGCAGGGCATGCCGATCGGCAAGGGGGATTTCCTGGGCCCGTTGGGCGCCGGTCCGGCCTAGGCGCGCGCGAACCAGGCGTTTTCGGGATCGGGATCGGGGATCGCGTCCAGCAGTTCGCGCGTATAGGCGGCCTGCGGATTTGCGAACAGCGCCTCGCATCCGGCGTCCTCGACGATCCGGCCCTGGTGCAGCACCAGCACCCGGTCGCACAGCCGCCGGATCACGCTGAGATCATGGCTGATGAAGGCCAGCGTCAGCCCCATGTCGCGCACCAGGTCGCGCAGGATCGACAGGACCTGCGCCTGACTGGACACATCCAGCCCCGAGACGATCTCGTCGGCCAGGATGAAATCGGGGTTCAGGGCGATGGCCCGTGCGATGCCGATCCGCTGGCGCTGTCCGCCCGACAATTGATGCGGAAACCGGTTGCCGAAGCTGCGCGGCAGACCGACCCGTTCCAGCGCATCGAGCGCCCTGGCGCTGGGATCGGGCAGGCCATGCAGCGACAGCGGCGCGGCGATGATGCGCGCGACCGTCTGGCGCGGGTTCAGCGACGACATCGGATCCTGAAAGATCATCTGGAACCGCCGCCTGAGGGGCCGCAACCCGCCCTCGTCGCGGTGCGTGATGTCCTGCCCGTCGAACAGCACCCGTCCCGAGGTCGGCTCAAGCAGCCGCACCATCGCGCGGCCCAGCGTGGACTTGCCGGACCCCGATCCGCCGACGATGCCCAGCACCTGCCCCTTGGGGATGTCAAAGGTCAGCCCCTTGAGGATCTCGATCCTTGGGGCGGCGCCGAAAAGCGGTTTTCGGGTCATGTCGGGCAGCGAAAGATGCAGGTCCTGCACCTGATAGAGGTCAGGCATGGCTCCAGCTCCGATCGGCGGCAAGGACCTGCTCCTGCACGGCGGCGATGACGGGTTCGGGCACCGGGGTCAGGTCGGCCTCGGGGTCGGAATGGCGCGGTGTCGCGGCCAGCAGCGCGCGCGAATAGGCGTGCGCGGGCCCTCGGAAAAAGGCGCGCACATCGGCCTCTTCGACCACCAGCCCGCCATAGAGCACGGTCAGCCGCTGGCAGATCTTGGCCACCACGCCCAGGTCGTGGGTCACGAACAGCAGCGCGGTGCCGTGCAGGGCCTGCATCTCGTGGATCAGTTTCAGGATCTGCTTTTGCACCGTCACATCCAGCGCCGTCGTCGGCTCGTCCGCCACGATCAGGCGCGGCTCGGCGGCAAAGGCCGAGGCGATGAGGATCCGCTGGCGCATCCCGCCCGACAGCTCGTGCGGATACGAGCCCAGCACCCGATCCGGCGCGGCGATCTGCACCTCATTCAGGATTTCCTCGGCGCGGGTGTTGGCGCGGGCGCGGTCCCAGCCCAGGATATCGACCAGACGGTCGGTGATCTGCGGACGAATGCGGCGCGAGGGGTTCAGCGCGGTCAGCGGATCTTGCGGAATCAGCGCCGCCCGCTGGCCGATCAGCGTGCGCCGCTGCCGGGGCGGCAGCGTCAGCAGGTCCACGCCCTCCAGCTCGATCGTGCCCGACACCACCTGCGCCGAGCGCGGAAGGATGCCCAGCAAGGCCTTGCCGATCATCGACTTTCCGGCGCCCGATTCCCCGACCAGGCCCATGACCTCGGTCGCGGCGACATCGAGCGACACGTTGCGCAGCAGCCGGTGCCGGGTGCCGCGCAACACCACCGACAGATCGCGGATCTTGAGGAAGCTCATTGCAGCACCGGATCGAAACGGTCCTTCAGCCCCTCGCCCAGTTGCGAGAAGGACAGGACGGTGAGGAACAGCGCGATCAGCGGGAAGACCAGCACCCACCACGCCTGATGGATCGATGCGCGCCCCTCGGCGATCATGCCGCCCCAGGTCGGATCGTCGGTCGAGATCGACAGGTTGACGAAGCTGAGGATCGCCTCGACGATCACGGCGATGCCCATTTCCAGGGTCAGCAGCACGGTGATCGTGGGCAGCACATTGGGCAGGATCTCGGTCAGCACCGTGCTGAAGCGCCCGCGCCCCGCGACCTGCGCCGAGGCGACGTAATCCATCGCCCCCTGGGCCATGGCCTCGGCCCGGACGACGCGGGCAAAGCGTGTCCAGTCGATGACGATGATCGCCAGGATGACCGAACTCAACCCGGTGCCCAGAACCGCGATCAGCAGGATCGAGAACAGCACCGGCGGAAACGCCATCCAGATATCGACCAGCCGCGAGATCACCATATCGACCCAGCCGCGATAGAAACCCGCGATCAGCCCCAGCGTGGCACCGATCAGCGCGGTGGCCAGCCCCGCCAGCAGCGCCACGACCAGCGCCACCCGCCCGCCATAGAGAATGCGGCTGAGCACGTCGCGGCCCAGGCTGTCGGTGCCCAGCCAGTAGCCGTGCTCGGCACCCGGCATCCAGAAGGGCGGCAGGCGGGCGGTGAACAGATCCTGCATCAGCGGGTCCTGCGGCGCGACCAGCGGCGCGAACACCGCCCCGATCACCAGCGCCGCCAACCAGGCCACCGAAAGCCACAGCCTGAGCCCGGCGGTGCGTTTGACAAGCGCGCGTCCGTCAAGCATGGCGCAACCTCGGGTTCAGGACGGCATAGAGCAGGTCCACGCACAGGTTGACCAGCGTGAACAGCAGCGCGAACAGCAGCACGATCCCCTGGATCAGCGGCAGGTCGCGGTTGATGACGGCGTCGATCGCCATGTTGCCCAGCCCCTCGTAGCTGAACAGCCGTTCGATGATGACCGTCCCGCCGATGAGAAAGGTGAACTGCACGCCGATCAGCGTCAGCGTAGGCAGGATCGCGTTCCTGAGCGCCTCGTGGGTGATGACGTGATTTTCGCCGTAGCCCTTGGTCCGGGCCAGGGTGACATAGTCCAGGTGCATGGTTTCCTTGAGGCTCTGCTTCAATAGCTGGCTGATGATCGCCGCCAGCGGGATCGCCAGCGCGACGGCGGGCATGAGCATGTGACTGACCAGATCGAGCCACAGGTCGAAACGCAGCCTGAGCACGCTTTCGAACAGGAAAAAATCGGTGTGAAACTGCGGCGCCAGCGCCGGCGAGACCCGGCCCGAGATCGAAAAGACCGGCCACAGCACGCCAAACAGCAAGATCAGCACCAGCCCCCACAGGAAATCCGGCACGCTCAGCGCCATGCCGTTCGCGACGTCGATCGCGCCCTCGGTGCGGGTGTCGCGCAGCCGCGTGCCGGTCAGGGCCAGCAGCCCACCCAGCACGACCGCGATCACCAGCGCCATGATCGACAGCTCCAACGTCGCCGGCAGGCGCGACAGCACCAGCCCCAGCACCGGCTGGCGGGTGGTGATCGAGGTGCCGAAATCGCCGTGCAGAACGCCCCCCAGCCAGATGAGGAATTGTTCGGGGATCGACTTGTCCAGGCCATACAGCGCCTGAAGACGCGCGATGTCGGCGTCGGTCGCGCCCGGGGGCAGCATCATGGCGATGGGATCGCCCGGGACGACACGGATCACGACGAAGACGATCACCGCCACGCCGAACAGCGTGATGATGGTCGTCGCGATCCGGGTCAGAAAGCGGCGCAGGAACATGAGGACCTCGACGAGAAAAAACGGGGCAGGCCGAAACCCGCCCCGAGAAGGGAGGACGTCCTCAGGCGCGGGTCATCAGATGCGGCAGCAGCGCCCCCGAGGCGTGCGGCGTCACATGGACCCCGTTGGCGTGCACGATGGGCTGCACATACTGCAACAGCGGCAGCACATAGGCATGCTCCGCGATGTAGCGGTCCACGTCCTTCCAGCCCTGGATGCGGCGCGCCTCGTCCGGTTCGGCCCACAGCGGGGCGATCCGCTCGATCAGGTCCTGGCTGTCCCAGACCGAATGCGGCGAGGGGCCGAACATGGCAAACCCGGTCGAGGTCGTCGGATCGCCAACCGAGTTGCCCCAGTTGTAGAAAGCCGCCGGCGCCAGTTGATCGGCCGCGCGCAATTCATAGTGGCGGGCGATCTCGTAGACTTCGATCTCGGCCTCGATGCCGACCCGGCGCCAAAGACCGACGATGGCCTGGATCATCTCGTAATCCTTGGGCTTGAAGCCGCGCGTGGTCTGGATCGTGAAACGCACCGGATTGTCGGTCGAATAGCCCGAGGCCGCCAGCAGTTCGCGCGCCTGGTCAGGATCGTAAGGCACCTGGATCGTCGGATCATAGGCCGCGTATTCGGGCGTTTCCAGCGTGCTCAGCGGCACCCCGTAGCCCGACAGCAGCCGGTCGATGATCAACTGCTTGTCCACCGCCAGAACAGCCGCCTTGCGCACGTTCTCGTCCAGCATCACGTCGATATCGTTGAAGAAGATCATCGCGATGTCCGAGATTGGCGTGGCCACGCCACCCAGCGAGGGCAGCGCGCGCAGGCGGTCGTATTCCTCGTAGGGGACTTCCAGCGTGACGTGGCTGCGGCCCGATTCCACCTCGGCCACGCGGCTGGCCGCGTCGGTGACGAACCGGATCGTCACGGTCTCGAACTCGGGCACGCCGTTCCAGTAGTGCGGGTTCGCGCGCAACCGGACAAAGGCGTTGCGCTCGTATTGCTCGACCATGTAGGGGCCGGTGCCGATTGGCGCGGCCTCGAACCCGTCGGCGCCGACACGCTCGTAATAGGCCTTGGGCAGGACGTAGCCGGTCAGGAAATACATCCACTTGAAGATCGTCGGATCGAACTGGACCACATCGGCGATGACGCGGTTGCCCTCGACCCGGTGGTTGGCCAGCGTGCCCCAGACGAACTGGATCGGGCTGCCGGTGGCCGGATCGGCGACGCGCGCCAGCGACCAGGCGACGTCCTCGGCCGTGAAATCCGAGCCGTCGTGCCACTTGACGCCCTCGCGCACGTCCATCCAGACCTGCGTGCGGTCCTCGTTCCAGCCCCAGGCCGTCAGCAGGCCGGGGGCCGGGCTGAGGTCGGGCTGTTGCAGGATGAACTGGTCAAAGACCGACTGATAGAGCCCCTGGATCGTCGGGTTCACGGCCGAGGGGCCGACTGTCGGGTCCCAACTGGGCAGATTGACGTTGTAGGCGATGACCAGCTCGTCGATGGCCTGCGCAAAGGCAGGCATCGCGACGCTGAGAGAGACCGTCGCGACGGTCATCTTCAGCAGGCTGCGGCGTGAAAGTGTCATGGAGTCATTTCCCTGATGATGGAGACGGTTGGGTGCCCTTTGCGGGTCTGGTTCATGTCAGTTTGCGGGCCAGCAGATAGCCCGAGCCCGCGCCCGTCCCGGCGCCGGGCCAGACGGCCGCGCCGGTGAGGTGCAGATTGCGGATCGGCGTGCTGCCGTCGGCGTGACCAGGCGCCGGACGGAACAGGAAATGCTGCGACAGATGGTGACTGCCGCCGACCTGATCGCCGCCGACGAGGTTGGGGTTGTCGGCCTCGAGCTCGGCCGGGGTGACGATGCGACGCGCCAGGATCCTGGCGCGCACCCCCGGCGCATGACGCTCGAGAATGTCGAGCGCGCGCTCGGCCATCGGTTCCGCCGCGCCGGTCCAGTCGGTCGCGGCGATCTGCCCGGCCGCATCGCCCAGGATCGTTCCCGGCACCATGCGGACCTGGAGCCACAGCACATGCTTGCCCTCGGGCGCGCGGGACGGGTCAAACACCGTCGGCTGGCCGCAGACGATGATCGGCTCATCGGGCAGCAGGCAGGCCCTGGCTTGCTGATAGGTGCGCGCCATCTGGTCGAGCGAGGGCGCCAGATGCACATAGGCGAATCGCTTGAGGTCCTCGCCCGCCGCCCAGTCGGGCAGGCCGTCCATCGCCAGATGCAGCATCATCGTGCCGGGCGCGTGGGCGAAATCGCCCATGCTGCGATCGAAACCCACGTCGCCGGTGCCGCCCGTCAGCCGCACCAGCGCCGACGGCGCCAGGCTGCCGATCACCGCGCGCGCGGCCAGGATGCGGCGGCCATCGACCAGCGTGATGCCGCTGGCCTTGCCGCCGGCGTGGTCGATCCGCGCCACCTCGGCCCCGCATTCGACGACACCGCCGCGCGCCTCGATCGCGCCGACCAGGGCGCGCGTCAGCGTGTCGGCACCGCCCTTGCCCAGCGCCATGCCAAAGGCCTGGCCCGCCATCCCCTCGAGGTAGGGAAACAGCGCGCCGCCGGCGATGTCGGGGGCATAGTCCAGATGCATGCCCCAAGCCCCCAGCATCGCCCTGAGACGCGGCGATTCGAAGGTTTCCTCGAGCCAGGCGCGGGGCGACTGGGCCAGGAAACGGGCCAGGTCAAGCGAGCCGCCCAGACCCCGACGGCGCCAGACCCCCCACAAAAAATATGCTAATGCACGCATTTTCATCGGGGCGCCCAGCAGCGCGAACACGTCCTGGGCGCGATCCCCGAACCCGGCCGACAGCCGGTCCCAGGTGTCTGCATCGGCCGGCGATTCGGCCGCGATCCGGGCGCGGTTGGCGGCGGCATCCATGCCCAGCCCCAACCAGTGCCCCCCCGGAAAGGACGAGGCAAAGGGCCGGTCCACGGCGACGAACTCCAGCCCGTGGCGGATCAATTCCTCGGAATAATCCTTGAAAAACGGGCTACCGGCGAACAGGGACAGATTCATCGCCGCCCAGTCGTGGCGGAATCCCGGCAGCGTATATTCGCCCGACTTGACCGCGCCGCCCGGCTCGGAGGCACGCTCGAACACCCCGACCCGCCACCCCTTGGCCGCCAGATGCAAGGCGCATGCCAGGCCGTTATGCCCCGCACCAATCAGCACCGCGTCGAAGGTTTCGGTCATGACTGCCCCCGTTGAGTCGGGAAGATAATTGCAAATGCATATTTATATGTCTAGCATGTTTCTGGTAGAAGGCCACGACGGGCCGTCAACAGGGAGAATCGCCATGAGCGCATCGAACGTCTTGCAACAACTCGCCGGGCTGCTGGCCTCGGGCGGGATCGAAGTGGTGGATTGCACGGGCACGCTGGGCCCGGACACGCCGCTTCTGAAGCTGCCGCCAGAGCTGGCCAAGGACACGCCTCCGATCAAGATCCACCGCATCAGCGAATACGACAGCGACGGCCCCTTCTGGGCCTGGAACTGGCTGGAGCTGGGCGAGCACTCGGGCACGCATTTCGACGCGCCGCACCACTGGATCACCGGCAAGGACTATTCCGACGGCTTCACCGACACGCTGGACATCCAGCGCGTGGTGGCGCCGGTGAACGTGCTGGACTTCAGCGCCGAATGCGCCGCCGACCCCGACTTTCTGCTGACCATCGACCACGTCAACGCCTGGGAGGCCCAGCACGGCCCGATCAACGCCGGCGAATGGGTCGTGCTGCGGTCGGATTGGGACCGCCGCGCGCATGACGAGGCGCTGTTCCTGAACGCCAACGAAACCGGCCCGCACACCCCGGGACCGACCGCCGAGGTCATCCAGCACCTGATCGACAAGGGCATCGTCGGCTGGGGCAGCCAGTGCATCGGCACCGACGCGGGCCTGGCCGGCGGCATGACGCCGCCCTTCCCCGCGCACAACCTGCTGCACGCGAACAACCGCTTCGGCCTGGCCTCGCTGGCCAATCTGGACAAGCTGCCCGCCAAGGGCGCGATCCTGATCGCGGCACCCCTGAAGATCGTGCATGGCACCGGCTCGCCCATCCGGGCGCTGGCGCTGGTGCCAAAGGGCTGATCGCCATGGCCGCCGATCACGTCATCATCGGGTCCGGGATCAACGGACTGGTCGCCGCCGCGCTGCTGGCGCTGAAGGGCGACAAGGTCACGGTGCTGGAACGCGAGGACCGGCTGGGGGGATGCCTGTTCACCGATCAGGCGACCCTGCCGGGGTTCAACCATGACGTGATGGCGGCCACCTGGGTCTTGTTCATGACCTCGCCTGCGGGGGCGGCGCTGGGGCCGCATCTGGCGAAACACGGGTTCGAATATTGCCACACGCAGACGCCGACCGCCGTGCTGCGCCCGGACGGCACGGCCCTGGTCTTTACCATGGACCAGGCCGAAAACATCCGCCGCTTCAATGCACTGGCCGCCGGCGACGGCGACCAGCACGCGCGCGACGTGGGCCAGCTGGCGGCGGATGCGCCGTTTCTCTTTGCCCTGCTGGGCGGCCCGTTGTGGAGCTGGGGCACGGCGAAGCTGCTGTTCGGACAAGTGCGCAAGCGCGGCCTCAGGGGGCTGGCTGCCTGGATGGGCAGCGCGCTGGCGCCGGCCCGCGGCTGGCTTGAGGCGCGCTATAAAAGCCCCTTGGTGCACGCGCTCTGGGCGCCCTGGTGCCTGCACACCGGCTTGACGCCCGAATCGACCTATTCCGCCCAGATGGGCAAGGTCATCGCCTTTGCCCTCGAAGCGGCCGGCGCGCCGGTGGTCAAGGGCGGGTCCGGTGCCGGGGTCGCGGCCTTCAAGGCCTTGATCGAGGCCCAGGGCGGCACCTTGCGCACCGGCGCCGACGTGGAGCGGATCCTGACCGACAACGGCCGCGTCAGCGGCGTGCGGCTGACCACGGGCGAGACGATCGCGACCCGCTCGGTGCTGGCCTCGGTCGCGCCCGGGCAGCTCTACAGCCGGCTTCTGGATGGCGTGGACCTGCCGCGCGAGCGGGAAGCCCTGCCCGACTATCGCTATGGCCGGGGCAATTTCCAGCTGCATTTCGCGCTGGATGCACCGCCCGAATGGCTGACCCCCGGGCTCGAGGACGTGGCGCTGATCCACCTGTCCGACAGTCTGGACGCGGTATCGAAATCCGCGAACGAGGCCGAGCGCGGCCTGTTCCCCGAAACACCGACAATCTGCGTGGGCCAACCCTCGCGGCTGGACCCCTCGCGCTGCCCGGACGGCAAGGCGATCTTGTGGCTGCAAATCCCCGACGCGCCGCGCGTCATCAAGGGCGACGCCGCCGGGCAGATCCCCGGGCGGGTCTGGGACGACCCCACGCGCGAGGCCTTTGCCGACCGAATCGAGGCGATCCTGTCGCGCCACATCAAGGATTTCGATCGGATCCGGCTGGCGCGACGCGCCTATTCCCCGGCTGATCTGCAAGCGATGAACATGAACCTGGTCGGCGGCGATCCCTATGGCGGGCATTGCGGCATCGACCAGTTCTTCGTGTGGCGACCGTTCAAGCACAGCACCAACGGGCTGGGCCCGGTGCGTGGCCTGATCCACATCGGCGCCGCCACCCATCCGGGCCCCGGCCTGGGCGGCGGGTCGGGCTTCAACGCGGCAAAGAGGCTGGGCGCATGAATGACCTGCACCCCAACCGCCCCCGCCTGGGCGAATCCGGGCTCGAGGGCTTCGCCCCCTATCTGATGAACCGGATCATGGGCCGCTACAACGCGGCGCTCAGGGCGGAAATGGCCCGCCACGGCCTGACCACGCCCAAGATGCGCGCGCTGGCGGTGCTGTCGGTGGTGCAGGCGCCGCTGATCCGGGAACTGGCGGTCTATACCGTGACCGAGCAATCCACCCTCAGCCGGGCGCTGGACCAGTTGGCGACCGACGGGCTGATCCGGCGCGAGGCCGACGCCGTCGACAGCCGCGCCACCAGGGTCCACATCACCCCCGCCGGGCGGGCGGTGTTCGATACCCTCTGGCCGCATATGGCCGATGCGCAGGACACCCTGTTCAAGGGCATCCCCGAGGACGAGCGCCGCGCCTTTACCGGCACCTTGCAAAAGATCCTGCTCAACATCCGAAAGCACGAGTTCTGAACCGCCGAAATCACCCCAAATCCGACCCGAGGAGGGCCAGCCCATGAAGATCCCGTGTTCGACCGCCGTTCTGCTGGTGGTGGCAGCGCCCGCGTTCGCGGACGCGATGCCCGGTGTCCGTGGCGTCAACCATATCGGCCTCACGGTGCCCGACCTCGACCAGGCGGAAGCCTTCTTTACCGACATCCTGGGCTGCGAGCGGGCGATGGCCTTTGGCCCCTTCCGCGACGACCAGGGCACGTTCATGCAAGACGTTCTGGGCACCAGCCCGCGCGCCGTCATCCAGCAGATCCGCATGTTGCGCTGCGGGTTCGGCAGCAACATCGAACTGTTCGACTACGACGCGCCGGACCAGACGACCCTGCACCAGCGCAACAGCGACATCGGCGCGTATCACATCGCCTTCTACGTTGACGACATCGACGCGGCGGCGGCCTACCTGAACGCGGCCGGCGTGCAGACCAACTTGGGTCCGATCCCGGTCAGCGAAGGGCCGGCCGCCGGCCAGAGCATCCTCTATTTCTCAGCGCCCTGGGGTTTGCAGTTCGAGGCGATCTCGTTCCCCGGCGGCATGGCCTATGAACACGACGGCGGTCCGATCCTGTGGTCGAACACCGCCCCGGCGGAATAATGCAGAACAGGTAAGATCACGATGGCGGAACGGTCCTTCAAGGCGGAAGTCGAACACCTGCGGCTGGGCGACGGCGGCACATTCACCGGCGAGGGGATCCTGGCGATCACCAAGGCCCTTCTCGAGAACGGCGTGGGCTACGTCGGCGGCTACCAGGGCGCACCGATCAGTCACCTGATGGACGTTCTGGCCGATGCCGAGGACCTGATGGCCGAACTGGGCGTCCGGTTCGAGGCCAACGCCTCGGAGGCCGCCGCCGGGGCGATGCTGGCGGCGTCGGTGCACTACCCGATCCGGGGGGCGGTGACCTTCAAGGGGCCGGTTGGGGTCAACGTCGCGTCGGATGCGCTGGCGAACCTGTCGTCCTCGGGGGTGACCGGCGGCGCGCTCATCATCGTCGGCGAGGATTACGGCGAAGGCTCGAGCATCATGCAGGAGCGCAGCCACGCCTTTGCGATGAAATCGCAGTTCTGGCTGCTGGACCCGCGCCCCAACCTGCCCTCGATCGTCAAGGCGGTGGGCGACGGGTTCGAACTGTCCGAGGTCTCGAACACGCCGGTCATGCTGATGGTGCGGATCCGGGCCTGCCACGTCACAGGCCAGTTCCCGACCCGCAACAATATGCCCCCGCCCCTGACCGTGCGCGACGCGCTGGCCAATCCCCAGCGCAACGTGGACCGCATCGTGCTGCCGCCGATGAGCTACGCGCAAGAGCACGACAAGATCAACAACCGCTGGCCGGCGGCGCTGCGCTACATCCGCGAGCACAAGCTGAACGAGGTCTTCGGCCCGGCCGAGGCGCCCGTGGGCATCGTCTGCCAGGGCGGCATGTACAATGGCGTCATCCGCGCGCTTCAGCGCCTGGGTCTGGCCGATCTGCACGGGCAGACCAGCGTGCCGATCTATTGCCTGAACGTCACCTATCCCATTCTGCCCGACGAATTCGCCGAATTCTGCCAGGGCAAGCAGTCGGTGCTGATCGTCGAGGAGGGCCAGCCCGAATTCATCGAACAGCACCTGTCCACCCATGTGCTGCGTGGCAAGATGGGGGTGCGCCTGCACGGCAAGGACATTTTCCCGATGGTCGGGGAATACACCGGCAAGGTCATGCATGACGCGATCGAAGGCTTCCTGCGCGCCGAGGCGCCGGCGATGCTGCCCGCGCAGGTGCTGGCGCCCAACGAACCGGCCCCCGAGATCCCCGACCTGTCGAAAACCGTGCCGGTGCGTCCGCCGGGCTTCTGCACCGGTTGCCCCGAGCGGCCGATCTTTGCGGCGATGAAACTGGTGCAGCAGGAACTGGGCGAACACCAGATCAGCGCCGACATCGGCTGCCACCTCTTTGCCAGCCTGCCGCCCTTCAACATCGGCGGCGCAACGATGGGCTATGGGCTGGGACCGGCCTCGAACGCGGCCTTTGACGGCGGCGGAGAGAAGCGCCCGATCTCGGTCATCGGGGACGGCGGGTTCTGGCACAACGGGCTCAGCAGTTCCTTCGGCAACATGATGTTCAACAAGTCGGACGGCGTGGCGGTCATCGTCGACAACTACTACTCGGCCGCGACCGGCGGGCAGGACATCCTGTCCTCGCGCGCGCAGAACCCGACGAAATCGACCAACAACCCGATCTCGAAGGCGTTGAAGGGCATCGGCATCGACTGGGTGCGGCAGGTGGACCGCACCTATGACGTGGCACATATGCGCGATGTGCTGCGCGAGGCGCTGACCACCGATGCGCCCGGCCCGCGGGTCATCGTCGCCTCGTCGGAATGCATGTTGAACAAACAGCGGCGCGAGAAACCCCTGCGCGCCAAGGCGATCAAGGAGGGCCGCCGCGTCGAGGCCCCGCGCTTTGGCGTCGATGAGACGGTGTGCACGGGCGACCATGCCTGCATTCGCCTGTCGGGCTGCCCCTCGCTGTCGCTGAAACGACTGGACGATCCCCTGCGCGACGATCCGGTGGCCTCGATCGATCAAAGCTGCGTCGGCTGCGGCAACTGCGGCGAGGTGGCCGAGGCGGCTGTGCTCTGCCCCTCATTCTACGAGGCGCGCGTCGTCCACAACCCCACGGGGTGGGAGGCCCGGCTCGACGGCTGGCGGCAGGGCATCATCGGCTGGCTTTCGCGCCGGCGCGCGGCGAAACGCCTGACCTTTGGGGATGCGGCATGACCCGGCCCCCTTTCCCCGCCCAATCCGGAGCGACCGCATGAACCTGCCCCTTTCGCAATTTGCACCCGACACCACCCAGGACGGCATCATCAAGCTGGCCGCGCTGGCGGTTGGCGGCCAGGGCGGCGGCGTGCTGACCGGCTGGATCGAGGCCGTCGCACGCTCGCAGGGTTACGCCGTTCAGGCGACCTCGGTCGCCGGCGTGGCGCAGCGCACCGGCGCGACGATCTACTATATCGAGATGGCGCCGCAGGGCCCCGTGCCGACCGTCTTTTCGCTGGCGCCCTCGGCCGGCGACGTGGACATCATGATCGCCGCCGAGATGATGGAGGCCGGGCGCGCCATTTTGCGCGGCTTCGTCACCCCCGACCGCACCGTGCTGATCGCCTCGACCCATCGGGCACTGGCGGTCAGCGAAAAGACCGTTCCCGGCGACGGCATCGCCAATGCCGACGAGGTGCGCGCGGCCGCCGAAATCGCGGCCCGCGCACTGATCCTGGCCGATTTCGACCAGGTGGCCATCCGCGCGGGGTCGGTCATCTCGGCATCGCTCTTTGGTGCGCTGGCGGGTTCGGGCGCGCTGCCCTTCCCGCGCGAGGCCTTCGAGGACGCGATCCGCGCCGGTGGCAAGGGGGTCGAACCTTCGCTCAGGGCCTTCGCCGCCGGGTTCGAGGCCGCACAACAGGGCGTGCAACCCGCCACGACCCGGGACACCGCGCCCCCGGTCGATCCCGCGCCGCAGGGCCCGGCCCGGTTGCGCGCCGCCTGGCAGGCGCTGGAAACCCGCGTCGCCGCCCTGCCCGACCCGGTGCGCCCCATGGCCGCGGCCGGGTTGCGCAAGGTCGTGGGCTTTCAGGACCCGGCTTACGGCGCGGAATACCTGGACCGGCTGGACCGGGTTCTGGCCTGCGACAGCGCCGACCGGGACTGGGCGCTGGGCATCGCCGGGGCCAAATACATTGCCAACGCCATGGCCTATGACGACATCTTCCGCGTGGCCGACGCCAAGACCCGCCCTGAGCGCCTGACCCGCATCCGCGCCGAAATGGGCGCGAACGGGGTCATGCAACTGACCGAATTCACCCATCCGCGCGGCGAGGAAATCGTCAGCCTGCTGCCCGCCGGGCTGGGCCGTTGGATCCACGCCCGCCCGCGCCTTTTGGGCTGGATCGACCGGCGTGTGAACAAGGGGCGGCGCCTCAGGACGGACCGGGTTCTGCCGTTCCTGCAACTGCATATGCTGGCGTCCTTGCAGGGCTGGCGCCGGCGCAGCCTCAGGCACGCCGACGAGATGGCGCATCTCTCGGACTGGCAGGCGGCCGTGCTGGCCCAGGCGCCGCGCGACTACGCGCTGGCGGTCGAGATGATGAAGGTGCGCCGCCTCATCAAGGGCTATTCCGACACCCACGCCCGGGGCCTGGGCAAGTTCGACCGCGTGATGGCGGCCGCCGGGCGCCTTGCGGGGCGCGAGGACGCCGCCGACTGGGTGCGCCGGCTGGTCACCTCGGCGCTTCAGGACGAAGAGGGCAAGGCGCTGGACGGCACGCTCAGGACCATCGACAGTTTCATCGGCAGCGCCGGTTGACCTCGTGGTCCAGCAGGCCTGTCTCGACCAGCAGACAGCGGTCGCGGGCCTCATAATAATAGCCGCGCGCGTAATAGCCGACCGCGCGGTCCATGTCGTGGTCCGCGACGATCCAGGCGCCGCGCAAGTAGCGCCCGGCGTAGCGCAGGTTGATCTCAGGGTTCAGCAGATCCGTGTCGGGCCCGGCGAAACCCATGGTGCGCGCGGTTTGCGGCAGGATCTGCATCAGGCCCCAATAGGGGCCGTTGCGGGCGTCAGCGCGGTAGTCGCTCTCGCGCTGGATGACGCGGTGCAACAGCGCCTCGGGGATGTCCAGGTCGGTCGCGGCGCGTTGCACCAGGCGGCGCATCGCCGGCGTCTCGCCGGGATAGAGGTCGGTCGCGGGCGGCGGGGCCGGTGCCGGCCGGTCGGGCCCGGCGCAGGCCGCCAGCACCAGCAGCGCCAGCACGCTTGCAAGGGTTCTCATCATCCGCTCCGTCGTTTGCGCCGGGGTCCGGCGGGGTCGATCACCCCCAGTTCATCGAGGATCGCCTCGATCCCGGCAATCCCTCCGCGCTGGGCGTGGGCGGCTTTCAGCGCATCGAACTGCTGGCGCAGAGCATCCTTTTCGGCGCCCTTGCAATCGTTCCAGGGCCGCCCCTGCAAGGCCATGACCAGAACGTAGTATCCGATGAAATGTGGCCGTTCGCCGGCCTCGAGCAATCGCGCATAGGCCGCGTCGGCGCCCAGGGCGCGCAGCGCCTCGGCGCTGGAAACGCCGGCGCGGGCAAACGCCGCCTCGCTTGCGGGGCCCAGGTTCGGAAGGGTGGAAATCGGTGTGGCCATGCCGTCCATTCCTGCGCGAGTGCCCGCCGGTTGGCAAGCACCCTCGCGCAGCGTCCCATGGCGCCAGACCGCAAGGGTGACCCGACCGCCTCGCGATTCAAGGGCCCCAATGGTCCCGTTCTATTGCCTGACATTGTTTCTTTGCAATGACTTGCCGCACGATTCACCGCTCTCTGTGGCAAATCTCGCGAATGCATGACATCAACTTTGCGAACGCCTAATGAATGCCTTACATTAAAAGACTGACATTCGTGACGCTTGCGCACCCCACGGCCGCGCCCTATCCCGTTGGAAACACGCGGAGGCACCCATGGACCTACCTTTCGACGGCGCAATCTCGGCCTATTTCGAAAAGGACGCGCCCGAACGGGTCCGCGCGGCGATCGAGGACGGCCGGAAACGCGATATCCTGACCGACGACTTCCCCTATGACCGATGGATGAAGCAGGACGACTACGAGGACCGCATGAAGCCGCTCCAGGTCGAACTGGTGAAGCTTCAGCGCTGGATCGAGGCCAGCGGTGAACGGGTCGTCGTCGTCTTCGAGGGCCGCGACACTGCGGGCAAATCGGGCGCCATCAAGCGCGTGCGCGAGAACCTGAACCCGCGCGGCGCGCGCATCGTCGCACTGCCCAAACCAACCGAACGCGAGGCAACCCAGTGGTATTTCCAACGCTATATCGCCCACATGCCCGCCGCCGGCGAAATCGCCCTGCTGGATCGCAGCTGGTATAACCGGGGAGTCGTCGAGCATGTGTTCGGCTTTTGCACGCCGGCGCAGCGGGCGCATTTCTTTGACCAGTTGCCGGGCTTCGAGCAGGCGCTGGTCAACGACGGGATCCGCGTCATCAAACTGTGGTTCAACGTCGGGCGCGCCGAACAGTTGCGCCGGATGCTCGAGCGCGAGCGCCACGTTCTGAAACAGTGGAAACTGTCGTCGATCGACGTCAAGGGGCTGGCGAAATGGGACGCCTATACCGAGGCGATCGGCGAAACCTTCGCGCGGTCGAATTTCCCCTATGCGCCCTGGACCGTGATCCGGGGCGACGACAAGTATCGCGCCCGGCTGGCGGCCGTGCAGCAGATCCTGCGCAGCTTCGACTATGCCGGCAAGAACCCCCAGGCCCTGGGCGCGATCGACACCGCGATCATGGGCGGCGTGGAGCTGTGGCCCAAAGGTTGAGGGCCGGGCCCAGCGCGGCCGGCACCGGCTGCGCCGAGGCCCAGATCAGCCGTCCCTGCGCGGCGGCCAGCGCGCCGCTGGCGTGGTCGCCCTGCACCATCGCCAGCCCGCCCTGCGACACCGGCCCCAGCGCGCGCATCAGCAGATGCGCCGAGGCCGCCGCCCGCGGAGCGGGTTTCCACAACAGCCCGCGCGCGGCGCCCGCGATCAGGATCGCGGCGAGGCGCGCCACGGGGCAGTCGGCGGCGCTGAGCAGCACCAGCGGCCCGTCCCCGTCCGGCAGCACCGGGACCCGCGGCGGCGCGTCTGCCGGGTCGTCGGCCCCTTCCATCGCGCGCAGCGACGACAGCATCGGCCGGATCGCGTCATAGGCGCCCGCCAGCGCCGCGCCCGACCCCCGCCGCAGCCCCCGCGTGGCGCGGCCGACATCGGCCGCCTCGGCGCAGATCAGCCGCCCGATACGTCCGTTGTCGAAGGGCAGAACCGGCAGGTGGCGATCGCCGAGCGGCGCGATCCAGCGGCCATCCGCGAATTGCACGAACAGCCGTTCGTTCAGTTCGGCCAGGAACAGCGGGTCCAGCCCCGCACCCGAGGGCACCGGATCAGTTGGCCGGAGCGGCGCAACTGCGGGTCAGGTCCTCGTAGCGCTGAACGATCCAGTTGGGTGCGTCCGATGGCACGTTGTCGCTGATCCCGGCCTCGATCCGCTGGAACAGGCCGATCGAGCGCGAGTTGTCGACCATCGGCACGGTGCCCGCGGGCACCGCGCGCTGGAACACCATCAGCGCCACCGCCACCAGGACGATGCCGCGCAGCACGCCAAAGAAAAAGCCCAGCCCCTGGTCGATCCCCCCCAGCGCCGAATTTCGGATCAGGCTGGAAAACAACGGCGTGAACAGCGCGACTACCATCAGCATCACCGCAAAGACGGCGGCGAAGGAGGCGATGATCGTCAGTTCGCAGGAATCGCCCAGGACCTGGCCCAGATAGGGGATCTCGCGCACCAGGGGTTCGAAGGTCGGCGCCAGCACAAAGGCCACGATCGCGGCGACGATCCAGCCCGCGATGGCCAGGATCTCGCGCACCAATCCGCGCGAGTAGGCCAGGATCGCCGAAACAACGATGACCAGGGCGACGGCGGCATCGACCAACGTGAAGGATTCCATAAACCCACTCCTATGGCGTCTAACCGGCGCCGAAAACGTCCCCGACAAAGCCCGTGAGATCGGTCATTTCGCGCAGCAGCACGCCCGTCTCACGGTTCTGCTTGCCACCCGCGGGCAACATGGCCGAGGTGAAACCAAGTTTTTGGGCTTCTTTCAACCTGTTTTCACTTTGACTGACCGGACGCAGCGCCCCCGAAAGCGAGATTTCACCGAATACGACCGTATCGGCAGGAAGCGCAACGTCCTCGCGCGCGCTGAGAAGCGCCGCCGCGACCGCCAGATCGGCCGCCGGTTCGCTGACCCGCATACCGCCGGCCACGTTCAGGAACACGTCGAGCCCGGCAAAGGGGATGCCACAGCGCGCCTCGAGCACGGCGAGGATCGTGGACAGCCGCCCGCCATCGAGCCCGACCACCGTGCGGCGCGGGTTCGACAGGGGCGAGGGCGCGACCAGTGCCTGGATCTCGGTCAGCATGGGGCGCGTGCCCTCGATCCCGGCAAAGACCACGGCCCCCGGCGCCGGTTGGCCCCGCTCGCTGAGGAACAGCGCCGACGGGTTGGGGACCTCGGCCAGGCCGGCGCCGGTCATCTCGAACACGCCGATCTCGTCGGCGGGGCCAAAGCGGTTCTTGACCGCGCGCAGGATGCGGAACTGGTGGCCGCGCTCGCCTTCGAAGTAGAGCACGCAATCGACCATGTGTTCGATCACGCGGGGGCCGGCGATCTGGCCATCCTTGGTGACATGCCCCACCAGGATCACGCTGATGCCGCGCCGCTTGGCCAGGGTCACCAGTTCATGCGCCGAGGCCCGAAGCTGCGCCACGGACCCGGGCGCGGATTCGACGGTGTCCAGCCACATCGTCTGGATGGAATCGATGACCACCAGGTCCGGGCGTTCGGTGTCCAGGGTGGTCAGGATGTCGCGCAGGCTGGTCTCTGCCCCCAGCCGCACCGGTGCGTCGCCCAGGCCCAGCCGCTGCGCCCGCATCCGCACCTGCGCCGCCGCCTCCTCGCCCGAGATGTAGAGCGTGTTCAACCCCCGCCGCGCGAAGGCGGCGACCGCCTGGATCAGCAGCGTGGATTTACCGATGCCCGGGTCCCCCCCCACCAGGATCGCCGAGGCCGCGACCAAGCCGCCCCCCAGCACGCGGTCGAATTCGGCCACGCCGGACAGGGTCCGCGGGGGGGGCGGATCGTCGGTTTGCAGGCTGCTCAGCTCGATCGAGCGGCCCTTGCCCAGGCCGCCTTTGGGGCCGGTGCCTAGGGGGGCTTCCTCGATGATCGTGTTCCAGCCGCCGCACGCGTCGCAGCGGCCGCTCCATTTGCGGTGAACGGCGCCGCAGGCGGTGCAGGTGAATTGGGCGGTCGGCTTGGCCATGCAAGGGTTATGGCGCGGGTCGGGGGCCGGCGCAAGCGGGGGGCTGCCGCCCCCCGCACCCCCTGCCCAAAGGGGGGCACGCCCCCCTTTGGAAACCCCGTGCGTATTTTCGACAAGATGATACGCGGGGTCGCGATTGACGGGCCGTCAGGGTCTGCCGATAGTTGGCATCGACATGGAGGAGCCGATGCTGAGCGAAGACCAAAGCCTGATCCGCGAGACCGCGCGCGCCTTTGCCCGCGATCAGTTGGCGCCCGGCGCGGCGGCACGCGACCTGAGCGGACGGATCGAGCCCGAGATCCTGCGCGCGATGGGGGCGTTGGGGTTTCTGGGCATGACAATCAGCCCCGACTGGGACGGTGTGGGGGCGGATTACGTCAGCTACGCGTTGGCGCTGATGGAGATCGCGGCCGGGGACGGTGCGATTTCCACGGTGATGAGCGTGCACAACGCGCCGTTCAACGCGATCCTCGAACGGTTCGGATCGGCCGTGCAGAAGGAGGAGGTGCTGCGTCCGGCCGCGCAGGGGGCGTTCATCGGGGCGTTCGCCTTGACCGAGGCGCAGGCTGGCTCGGACGCGAGCGCGCTGAAAAGCACGGCGCGCCGGGTCGGCGGCGGCTATGTGCTGGACGGCGAGAAATCCTTCATCACGTCGGGGCGGATCGGCGCACAGGCTATCGTCTTTGCCCGGATGGCGGGCACGCAGGGCAAGACCGGAATCACCGCCTTTCTGGTGCCGACGGACACCCCCGGGTTCCAGGTGGCCCGGGTCGAGGACAAGATGGGCCAGCGGGCATCCGACACCTGCGCGCTGCGGTTCGACGCGATGGAACTGCCCGAAAGCGCCCGGATCGGCGCCGAGGGCGAGGGCTACCGCATCGCACTGGCCAGCCTGGAGACCGGCCGCATCGGCATCGCCGCGCAATCCGTCGGCATGGCGCAGGCGGCGCTGGATCTGGCGCTGGCCTATGCCGGCGAACGGACGTCCTTTGGCCGGGCGATCCGCGATCATCAGGCCGTGGGGTTCCGGCTGGCGGACCTGGCGACACAGCTGGAAGCGGCTCGACAACTGGTGCTGCACGCAGCCCGCATGAAGGACGCTGGCCTGCCCTGCCTGACCGAGGCGGCGATGGCCAAACTGTTTGCGTCGGAAGCGGCGGAACGGATCGTCTCGGGCGCGCTGCAAACCTTTGGCGGGATGGGCTATGTCCGCGAAACGGGCATCGAACGGATCGCACGGGATGTGCGGGTCTGCCAGATCTACGAGGGGACGTCGGACATCCAGAAGCTGATCATCGCCCGCGCGCTGAGCGCCTGAGGCGCGGGTCGCACAAAGGCGTTGAACGGGCACCGAAAGTGGCAGGAACGGCCCGCCTTTTCGCGTGGCGCGCCTTCTGGCCGCCGCCCCGGAATGTTTCCGCTACAAGGACGTCGCGGCGGATTGGCAGGATACGAAAAATTTGTCTCGAATTGCCCCCTCACCTTGTCCCAAATACGCACCGGCGCAGGCGGACCACCAGGCACGACCTCGGCCCCTCAGGCGTGTTGGTCGCAACGGCGCCCGCGCGGCGCTTCAGCGCCGCGCCTCGTCGCCCGAGACCTGACGCATGGAATGCGTCCGGACGAGGGCGAAACCCCCTCGCCGGCGCGCGTCAGAACTCGGCGCCGCCCTGTTGCCAGTCCTGCACAAGGTTGCCAAAGCGCGTGAAACGCCCTTCAAAGGCCAGGTTCACGGTGCCGATCGGACCATGGCGCTGCTTGCCGATGACAACCTCGGCCTTGCCGTGCAACCGTTCCATCCGCTCCTGCCATTTGGCCATCTCGTCGAGCTTGTCGTCCGACGGCTTTTCCCGTTCCACATAGTATTCCTCGCGGAACACGAACATCACCACATCCGCGTCCTGCTCGATCGAGCCGGATTCACGCAGGTCGGACAGTTGCGGACGCTTGTCGTCGCGGCTTTCCACCGCGCGGCTCAGCTGCGACAGCGCGATGACGGGGATGTTCAGCTCCTTGGCGATGGCCTTCAGCCCCTGGGTGATCTCGCTCACTTCCTGCACGCGGTTTTCCTTGGACGAGCCGCGCAGCAGTTGCAGGTAGTCCACGATCAGCACATCCAGGCCCTGCGTGCGTTTCAGGCGCCGGGCGCGCGCGGCGACCTGGCTGATCGGCAGGGCGGGCGTGTCGTCGATGAACAGCGGGCAATTCTCGAGCGTCTTGGCGACCTCGACGAAGCGGCGAAAATCGTCCTCGTTCATGTCGCCGCGGCGGATCTGTTCCGAGGGGACCTCGGCCGCTTCCGACAGGATCCGCGCGGCAAGCTGTTCGGCCGACATTTCCAGACTGAAGAACCCGACCGCGCCGCCGTTGATCGTGCCCTCGGTGCCATCGGGCCTGAGACCGCGTTGATGCGCCTTGGCGATGTTGAAGGCGATGTTCGTGGCCAGCGAGGTCTTCCCCATCGACGGCCGCCCCGCCAGGATGATCAGGTCCGACGGATGCAACCCGCCCAGCTTCTTGTCCAGATCGATGAGTCCGGTCGAAATGCCGGCCAGCCCGCCTTCGCGCTGATAGGCGGCGGCGGCGACGTTCACGGCCTCGGTGACGGCGCGCAGGAAGGACTGGAAGCCGCGCTCGGCCACGCCCTGTTCGCCCATCTGGAACAGTCGCTGCTCGGCCTCGACGATCTGTTCCTTGGGCTCCGAGCTCACATCGACCGTCGCCGCCTTGGCGGCGATGTCGCGGCCCAGCTGGATCAGGTCCCGGCGCACCGCCAGATCGTAGATCATCTGCGCATAGTCGCGCGCGGCATACGAGGCGACGGCCGCGCCCGCGATCCGCGCCAGATAGGACGCGCCGCCCAGTTCCTTGAGCCCGGCGTCGTCTTCCATGAACGCCTTGATCGTGACCGGCGAGGCGAGCGTGTTCTTCTGGATCCGCGCCGAGGCGATTTCGAAAATGCGTTTGTGCACGGGTTCGAAGAAATGCTCGGCCCGGACGATCGACGAGACCCGGTCGAAGACGTCGTTGTTCGTCAGGATGGCGCCCAGAAGCTGTTGCTCTGCCTCGATATTATGTGGAAGGGCCTCGGTCTCGCCGGACTCGGGCGACGGGGGCTGGCGCAGGGTGGCAAGCTCGGTCATGGGGTGGTCCGTTTGGGGGCGGCGACGGAAACGGCGGCGCCAGGGCGTGTCCGGTTATGACAAGTTCCGCTGATTCAGACAATGCGCCGGGGGAAATTAGCGGGGGATGGCCCTGTGGAAAACCCCTGTGCGCCGCCCGGCGCGGTCAGTTGCCGGCCCGCAGCAGCAGCGGCATGAGGGCCTGGGCCAGCGCCATCGCGCCGCCGGCTTCGTAATCCCAGCCCAGCCAGCCGCGTTTCTCGGCCGCCTCGACGTTGCGCGGCGAATCGTCGATCAGCAACAATTCCTCGGGCGCCATGGCCAGCGCGGTCTCGACCCGGGCAAAGGCCTCGGCTTCGGGTTTCATCGCCCCGATCTCGCCCGAGGCGAAGATCGCATCCACGCGGTCGGCCCAGCCGGCGTCCTGGGCAATCCAGCGGGCGCGCCGGGCCTCGTTGTTGGTCAGGATCACCTGCACCAGCCCGCCCTGGGCCAGCGTCTCGATGATGCGCAACAGTTCGGGGTCGGGGGTGTGGTCGTGTTCGAACCACAGTTCCAGGATGTCCTCGGGGTTCGCGTCGGTGCCCTCGGCCCGCGCCCAGTCGGCCAGCCGGTCCAGCACGTCCTCTTGCCCGGTGAACAGGGCGCGCTTGTCGTGGCCGAACACGGCGCGCGCCATCGACAGGGCGTTGACGCCCAGTTCCTCGGCGACGATGCGCTGCCAGCGATAGGTGCCGTCGGGTTGCGGCCGGCCCGAGCGGTTGAGCACGCCGTCGAAATCCCAGACCACGGCGCGGACCTGTTCGATCCCGTCGATCGAGGCGACGGTCGCGGTCATGACAGGCACGCGCGCAGGCGCGCCATCGCGGCGGCCTCGTCCGGGGTCAGCACCGCCGCGCGCGTGGCAAAAAGCGTCGCCTGCGACCGCAGCACGGGCTCGGCGTCCAGGATCTTCAGATGATTGGCGCGCAGGGTCTCGCCGGTCGAGGTGATGTCGGCCACCGCCTCGGCCGTCAGGTTGCGGATCGTGCCTTCGGTCGCGCCCTGGCTGTCCACCAGCTGATAATCGGCCACGCCATGCGCGCGCAGGAAATCGCGCACCAGCCGGTGGTATTTCGTCGCGATCCGCAGCCGGAAGCCGTGATCCGCCCGGAACGCGGCCGCCGCCGCATCGAGATCGTCCAGCGTTTCGACATCGACCCAGCATTCGGGCACCGCGATGATGAGGTCGGCATGGCCGAACCCCATGGCGGCCAGTTCCTCGACCTGGGCGGACCAGTCGGCCAGTGTCTCGCGCACCAGATCGGTGCCGGTGACACCCAGGTGAATGCGGCCCGCCGCCAGTTCGCGCGGGATCTCGCTGGCCGACAGCAGCACCAGCGCGACCCCCTCGATCCCCTCGACGGCGCCGGAATACTCGCGCTCGGCGCCCGTGCGCTTCATGGCGATGCCACGCGCGGCGAACCAGTCAAAGGTCTTTTCCATCAACCGGCCCTTCGAGGGCACGCCGATCTTCACGCTCATGCCGCGCCCCCCAGTTCGACCAGCAGCGCCGGGCGGATCACCCCGCCCACCGCCGGGATGGACTGCCCCTGCCCCAGCACCGCCGTCAGCGCATCATAGCGCCCACCGCTGGCCACGGGGGGCAGATCGGGGCGGGCTTCGGCGTAAAAGCCGAAGACGAAGCCGTCGTAATATTCCAGCGTGGTGCGGCCATACGAGGCCTCGAAGTCCAGCGCCGCCACATCGACGCCATGCGCCGACAGCACGCTCAGACGCTGCTCGAACAGATCGAGCGAGGGCGCGAGCCAGGGCATTCCGTCCGACAGCGCGCGCATCCGCGCCAGCGCGCCGGGTGCCTTGTCGGCCACGCGCATCAGCGACTCCAGCCCATCGACCAGCGCGGCCGGAATGGCGGGGGTGGCCGCGTCCTCGGCCAGACGGGCGAGACGCGCCTCGATCTCGGCCCGGGACCGCAGGCCGATCTGCGGCGCCGTGCTTGCCACCGCGTCGCCCGCTGCCAGCCGCGCCAGCAGATCCGCCCGCCCCCGGGGCAAAGGCGCGCGCCCGGCGTAGCGTTCCAGAAGTGCCCGGAACCGGGCCGGGCGCCACAGATGCCGCATCAACGCGGCCTTGCGCGTGTCCGAGGTGGGCAAACCCCGCACCGCCGCGATCAACAGCCCGATATCGCCGGTCGCGGCGCGCAGCCCCTTGCCCGCCAACATGCGCGAGAACAGCGCGAACACCTCGGCGTCGGCCCGCAGCGGTTGTTCGCGGTCGAACACCTCGTAACCCACTTGCAGGTATTCCGACGCCCGCGTCGCGCCGCCTTCCTGCTTTCGGAACACCTCGCCCAGGTAGCAATAGCGCGCGGGTTCGGCGCCGCCGGCCATATGCGCCTGCACCACCGGCACGGTAAAGTCCGGGCGCAGCATCATCTCGCCCTGAACCGGGTCCTGCGTGACATAGGCGCGGGCGCGGATGTCCTCGCCGTAGAGATCCAGCAAGGTCCCGGCCGGTTGCAGAACCGCCGCCTCGACGGGTTGCGCCCCCCAGGTCTGGAACGCGCCGAACAGCCGCGCCCCCTCGGCGCGGGCGGCGGGGGTGTGGATGGTCATCGCCCCTCCAGCATCGCCTTGACGGTGGCGACCAGGTCGGCCACCGGCACCTCGACTTGCGCGGGGCGTTCCTTCCATTCCTCAAGCGTGGCGTTCTGCGCGATCTTCGCGCCCAGGATCAGGTCCTTGACCTGCACCACGCCGCGCGCGGCCTCGTCCGAGCCCTGGATGATGGCCACCGGCGCGCCGCGTTTGTCCGCGTATTTCAACTGGTTGCCAAAATTCTTGGGATTGCCCAGATAGACCTCGGCACGGACGCCGGCGCGACGCAGATCGCCCACCATGGCCAGGTAATCGGCCATCCGCGCGCGGTCCATCACGGTCACCACAACCGGGCCGGTGGTGTCCGCGCCGACCCGGCCCTTGGCCGTCAGCGCAGCCAGGAGCCGGTCCACGCCGATGCTGACGCCCGTCGCCGGCACGGCCTGTCCGGTGAAACGCTTGACCAGATCGTCATAGCGCCCGCCACCCGCGACGCTGCCGAACTGCCGCTTGCGGCCCTTCTCGTCGAGGATCTCGAACGTCAGCTCGGCCTCGAACACGGGGCCCGTGTAATAGCCCAGGCCCCGCACCACCGCGGGGTCGATGACGATCCGGTCCGGGCCATAGCCCTGCGCGTCCAGCAGGCGCGCGATCTCTTCCAGCTCGTCCACGCCCTCGGCGCCGATCGCGGACCCGCCGACCAGGTCGCGCAGCGCCGCGCAGGTGGCCGCGCCGGTGTCGCGACGCGCGGCGGTAAAGGCCAGCACGACGTCGGCCGCGCTCGCGGGCAGTCCGGCCCCTTTGGTGAAATCGCCCGACTCGTCCTTGCGGCCCGCGCCCATCAGCGCGCGCACCCCGTCCTCGCCCAGACGGTCCAGCTTGTCGATGGCGCGCAGGACGATGCCGCGCTCGTGCTCGAACCGGGACGGGTCGGCCGGGTCCAGGACGCCCGCTGCCTCCATCACCCCGTTCAGCACCTTGCGGTTGTTGATCTTGACGACATAGTCGCCGCCCAGGCCCAGATCCTCGAACACATCGGCCAGCATCGCGCAGATCTCGGCATCCGCCGCCACGGTCGAGGCCCCGACCGTATCGGCATCGCATTGATAGAACTGCCGAAATCGCCCCGGTCCCGGCTTTTCGTTGCGCCAGACCGGGCCCATGGCATAGCGCCGGTAGGGCGCCGGCAGCTCATTGCGGTATTGCGCCGCGACGCGCGCCAGCGGCGCCGTCATGTCATAGCGCAGCGCCAGCCAGTCTCCGCTCTTGCCCTCGGTCGCCCCCTCGTCCTGCCAGGCAAAGACCCCCTCGTTCGGGCGGTCCACGTCGGGCAGGAACTTGCCCAGTGCCTCGACGGTTTCCACGGCCGAGGTTTCCAGCGGGTCGAACCCGTAGCGATGATAGACCGTGGCGATCCGGTCCAGCATCGCCTTGCGCTCGGTCACCTCGGCACCGAAGTAATCGCGAAAGCCCTTGGGCGTCTCGGCCTTGGGGCGGCGGGTCTTGGTCTGGCTCATGGTCATCATCCGGCAGGTTCCGCGCGAGGGATAGCCCAAGGGGCGCGCGGCGGCAACAGCCGTTGACCCCGGCGAAGGCTCGGCGCATCCTCGACCCATGGAAGACCGCATCGCCCGCCTCGAAGAACAGATCGCCCACCTCACCCGCACGGTCGAGGACCTGTCGGACGTCGTCCACGCCCAGGGCGACCAACTGGCACGGCTGACCAACCGCCTGCGCCAACTCGTCGAACGCGAGGCCGAACGCGAGATCGCCGACGGCGCGCAGATCCCGCTGGCGGATCAGCGCCCGCCGCATTGGTGAATGCCATGCTGGTGCTCTCCCGCGACGGCGATTGCGCGGTGGTGGCGACCCGCGATTTCGCGGCCTCGGCCGAACGGGTCTGGCAGGCGCACCGCGACCCGGCCCTGCTGGCCCGCTGGATGCCCGCGCCCGAGGGGTGGGCGCTGACCACCTGCGACCCGGGCACCTGCCCCGGCGACCTGATCTTGCTGGAATGGTCGAACGGGCTGGGCAGCCGCTTTGCCCTGACGGGCGCGCTGCTGGATCTCGACCCGCCGCACCGGATGCTGCATGTCGAACGCCTGCACCTGCCCGATCCGGGGCCGGAAACCGTGGT
The DNA here is from genome assembly GCA_020637515.1 of Rhodobacter sp. Lineage (NCBI taxonomy): Bacteria > Pseudomonadati > Pseudomonadota > Alphaproteobacteria > Rhodobacterales > Rhodobacter > Rhodobacter sp. The sequence continues at coordinate 3,150,410 of JACKKG010000001.1, forward strand.
CGAAACCCTGCTGACCCCGACCCCGGGCGGGTGCCACCTGACCCTCACGCTGACCCTGCCCGACACCGCCGCCCGCGAGGCGCTGATGGCCGGCGACACGGCGCAGGGCATGGAAACGGGCTACGCAACTCTCGACAGCCTGCTCGACTGACGCCCGCCCCCGCCCTTCTTTGTGCCCGAAATATCCTCCGGGAGGGTCCGGGAGGGTGGAAAACCCTCCCGGGCGGGCGCGGGCGGCCGCCCGCCGCGGCGAGGGGGCTCGATGCCCCCGAGCCGCGCCCCCTCGCCCGCCGCCCAGGACGAAAAAGGGCGGCCCCGAAGGACCGCCCCATCGCATCGCATTGCGGGTGGCTTACATCATGCCGCCCATGCCGCCCATGTCGGGCATCGCCGGGGCCGCGCCCTTGGGCTCGGGCTTTTCGGCGATCATCGCTTCGGTGGTGATCAGCAGGCCGGCGATCGAGGCCGCGTCCTCCAGGGCCGTGCGGGTCACCTTGGCCGGGTCGATCACGCCGAACTTGAACATGTCGCCATATTCCTCGGTCTGCGCGTTGAAGCCAAAGTTGACGTCGGCCGATTCGCGGACCTTGCCGGCCACGACCGCACCGTCCACGCCGGCGTTGTCGGCGATCTGACGCAGCGGCGCTTCCAGCGCCCGGCGCACGATGGCGATCCCGGCGTTCTGGTCGCTGTTCGCACCGGTCAGGCCTTCCAGCCCCTTGCCGGCCTGAACCAGCGCCACGCCGCCGCCGACGATCACGCCTTCCTGCACGGCCGCGCGGGTCGCGTTCAGGGCGTCGTCAACGCGGTCCTTGCGCTCCTTCACCTCGATCTCGGTCATGCCACCCACGCGGATCACGGCCACGCCACCGGCCAGCTTGGCCAGACGTTCCTGCAGCTTCTCGCGGTCGTAGTCCGAGGTCGTTTCGTCGATCTGCTGGCGGATCTGCGCGACGCGGGCTTCGATCTCGGCTTTTTCACCGGCGCCATCGACGATGGTGGTGTTGTCCTTGTTGATCGAGACCTTCTTGGCGGTGCCGAGCATGTCGATCCCGACATTCTCCAGCTTCATGCCCAGATCTTCCGAGATCACCTGACCACCGGTCAGGATCGCGATGTCCTGCAGCATGGCCTTGCGGCGATCGCCAAAGCCCGGCGCCTTGACGGCGGCGATCTTCAGGCCGCCACGCAGCTTGTTGACCACCAGCGTGGCCAGCGCCTCGCCTTCGACGTCCTCGGCGATGATGAGCAGCGGCTTTTGCGACTGGATGACCGATTCCAGCAGCGGAACCATCGGCTGCAGCGACGAGAGCTTCTTCTCGTGCAGCAAGATGAGGCAGTCTTCCAGATCCGCGATCATCTTGTCGGGGTTGGTGACGAAATAGGGCGACAGGTAGCCGCGGTCGAACTGCATGCCTTCGACGACCTCGACTTCGGTCTCCAGGCCCTTGTTCTCCTCGACGGTGATGACACCCTCGTTGCCGACCTTCTGCATCGCGTCGGCGATGAAGCGGCCGATCTGCGCCTCGCCGTTGGCCGAGATGGTGCCGACCTGCGCGACTTCATCCGAGTCCGCGACCGGGCGGGCGGCGGCCTTGATGGTGTCCACGACCTTGGCGGTGGCCAGATCGATGCCCCGCTTCAGGTCCATCGGGTTCATGCCCGCGGCAACGGCCTTCATGCCCTCGCGGACGATCGCCTGCGCCAGAACGGTGGCCGTGGTGGTGCCGTCGCCGGCCTCGTCATTGGTGCGCGAGGCGACTTCCTTCACCATCTGCGCGCCCATGTTCTCGAACTTGTCGCTCAGCTCGATTTCCTTGGCGACGGTCACGCCGTCCTTGGTGATGCGCGGGGCGCCGAACGACTTGTCGATGACCACGTTGCGGCCTTTCGGGCCCAGGGTGGTCTTCACGGCGTCGGCCAGGATGTTGACGCCTCTCAGGATACGGTCGCGGGCGTCGGTGCCGAACTTGACTTCTTTCGCAGCCATGCTGGATGCTCCTTGAAATTATCGTTGATTGGGAAGGGGATGCGAGATCAGGACAGGATGCCCAGGATGTCGCTTTCCTTCATGATCAGCAGCTCTTCGCCATCGACCGTCACTTCGGTGCCCGACCATTTGCCGAACAGCACGCGGTCGCCCGCTTTCACGGCCATCGCGATCAGCTCGCCCGAATCCTTGCGCGCGCCTTCGCCGCAAGCGACGATTTCACCCTCGGCGGGCTTTTCCTTTGCCGAATCGGGGATGATCAGACCGCCCTTGGTCTTGTCGTCGCTCTGCACGCGGCGGACCAGCACGCGGTCGTGGAGGGGTTTGAAAGCCATCTGTGAACACTCCCTAGGGTTCAGTTCGAATGCTTTTAGCACTCATGAAAGTCGAGTGCTAACGGCACCCGAGATAGGCAGGCCGTCACGGGCTGTCAACAGGGACTTCGGGGAAAATTTCACGCTGGGGCGCGCAGCGCCTCCCAGGCGCCGGGGCACAGGCGCTCGACCTCGGCGCGGGTCAGCGGCCGGCCCGCGGGATCGACCGCCCGGAACCCGCCCGGCCCCGCGATCAGAATCGCCACCGGCTCCTTTCGGCCCCACCCGGCGACAGCCGTGTCGCCAACATGGGCCACCAGCTCAACCCGCGACAAGGCCGCCAGCCGATACCCGCGCCGCGTCACGGGCCGGTCCATCACCACCCTCATCGCAGCGCCCATCCCAGCCGGACCAGCGCCGGGACCAGCAGAACCGGGATCGCCCGCAGCACCAGGTCGCCCTGCCCTTCGAGCACCGCGCGCCCAAAGTCGGGTTCGGTCCGCAGCAAGGCCCCGCGCGGCATCGCCCAACGGGCGGCGACCAGGGGCGCCAGCCGGCCGAACATCTCGCCCGTGGCGGCCGGATCGCCCAGTCCAAAGCGCAAGGTCAGGTGACACCGCTCGATCCGGACGCGGTGCAGCAGGTCAACCCCGGCGCGCGGCAAGGCGGCCAGCACCCGCGACCGCGCGCGCCAGCTCGCCTTCGCGCCCGCCCCTGCGCCCGGCCTGGCCCCCTGGCGGTGGGGTCGCGCGGTATCGACCAGCGGCAACCGGGGCGGCAAGGCACAGACCCCCGCCCCAACCCGCAGCCGCGGCACGGGATCGCTGTCCAGCCGCAACCGAAGCCGCATCGGCAACAGCATCACGGCCGCCACCACCAGCCCCAGCGCCGCCAGAACCGCGCTCACGCCTCCTCGCCCGCGCCCTTGCCCTGCCGCGCCTTGAGGACCTTGGCCACCGTGCCCCCCACGGCCTCGGCCAGGGTTGCCACCTCGCCCCGGACGGTCTCGACCCGCGCGCCGCTGTCGTCGATGATGATCGCCCCGACCGGCCGGATGCCCCCCCCGGCCGCCGCGCCGGCGCCACCGCCGGGCTGGCCCGCGATCGAGCCGTTGCCACCGCCCGCGCCAAAGCCGAACCCGTAGCTGACGATCGGAATCACCGTGGCGCCATCGCGGTCGATCGGCTCGCCCAGCACGTTCTTGGCGTTCAGCAGCGCGTCCAGCTCGGCCACCGCCCCTTTCAGCAGTTTCACGACATCGTCCATGGGGATCTCCTGAGGTTGCGCCCCATCATGGCGCAAAGCGGCCGGATGCGCCATGTCCCTTGCGGCAAACCGCGCGGCGGCCTAACCGTGGTTGCATGGAATTCCCCCTCGCCACCCTGCCCCTGGGCGCCGGAACGCTGGCGCTCTGCCCCCTGCCCGCCGACGCCCCGGCGCGCACCCGGCTGCGCCGATTCGCCCCTTCGCTGGTGATCTCGCTGACCGAAACCGACGAGATGCGCAGCCTCGGCGCGGCCGATCTTCCCGCCTGGCTGGCGGACCACGGGATCGGCTGGACCCATTTCCCGGTGCCGGATTACCAGACCCCGCCCGACGACGCCGACTGGCCGGCGCTCAGCACCCGGGCGCGCGCGATCCTTTGGTCAGGGGGCGCGGTCGCGGTGCACTGCCGGGGCGGGTGCGGGCGCTCGGGCATGATCGCGCTGCGGCTCATGGTGGACAGCGGCGAGGCCCCGGAACCCGCCCTCGCGCGCCTGCGCCAGGCCCGACCCTGCGCGATCGAAACCCCGGCCCAGGCCGCCTGGGCCAGCGCGCCCATCTTCTTGTCCGAAATACGCACGGGGGGTTCTCAGGGGGGATCGTGATCCCCCCTGAGCGGGGGGTGCGGGGGGCCCCCCCGCCCCCCTCAATCCATCCCCTTCACCACGGACCGCGCCGAGATCAGGCCGCGCTGGATGGCGATCACGAACAGCGCGATCGCCAAACCGCCCAGATCGCTCATCCAGCCGCCCTTGATCATGCCCAGCGCGCCGATCAGCGTCAGCACGCGCAGCACCGGGCCCATCCGCCCGAACAGCCAGCCCTGCACCGCCGAGGCCATCAGGAACACCCCGAACAGGGCCGTGACCAGAACGTGCAGGATGCTCAACCAGTCGCCCTGCATCAGCATCTCCTTCGAATAGAAGAACATGAAGGGCACGACAAAGGCCGCCAGGCCGAACTTGAAGCTCTCGACCGAGGTGCGCATCGGGTCGGACTGCGCGATCGCCGCGCCGGCATAGGCGGCCAGCGCCACAGGCGGCGTGATGGCCGAGATCACGGCATAGTAGAAGATGAAGAAATGCGCGGTCAGCGGATCGATCCCCATGCGGATCAGGCCCGGCGCGATGACCGCCGCCGCCACCGCATAGGCCGCCGTGGTCGGCATCCCCATGCCCAGGATGATCGCCACCAGCATGGCAAAGGCCATGCCGACCAGCTGGCTTTGCCCGGCCAGGGTCAGCAACAGCGACGAGAACCGCGTGCCCACCCCGGTCAGCGCGATGACGCCGACGATCACCCCGGCCGCGGCGCAGACCGCGACCATCTGGAACGCCATGCGGGCGGCGATCTCCAGCGCCCACAGGATCGAGCGCAGGCCCATCTTGTTGGGCGTGAGCCAGCTCACCGCCGCCGAGGCCGCCATTGCCAGCGTGCCCGCCCGGATCACCGAATAGCCAAGGAACAGCGCGCCGATCAGGATCACGATGGGGATGAACAGGAACACCCGGCGCAGCATCAGCCGGAACGAGGGCAGGTCCTCGCGCGGCAGGCCCTTCATGCCGTTCTTCAGCGCCTCCTTGTCCACCATGAAATAGACCGAGACGAAATACAGCACCGCCGGGATGATCGCCGCGATGGCGATGTCGCGATAGGGAATGGCGGTGATCTCGGCCATGATGAAGGCACCCGCCCCCATGATCGGCGGCATGATCTGCCCCCCGGTCGAGGCCGCGGCCTCGACGCTGGCGGCGGTCTGCGGCCTGTAGCCCACCCGTTTCATCAACGGGATGGTCAGCGATCCCGTCGCCACCACGTTCCCCGCCGACGTGCCGTTGATCATCCCCATCAGTCCCGAGGCGAAGACCGCCACCTTGGCCGGCCCGCCCCGCGCGCTCCCGGCGGCGGCAAAGGCGAAGTTCACGAAATACTCGCCCACCCGGCTGGCTTGCAGAAAGGCCGCAAAGGCGATGAACAGGATGATGTAGGTCGAGGAAATCGAGGTGGTCGGCCCCAGGATTCCGTTGTCGGTATAGAGAAACGCAAAGAACCGCGCCGGCGCATAGCCGTTGTGATGCAGCACCCCCGGCAGCCAGGGACCCAGAAAGCCATAGGCCACGAACACCGCCACGATCAGCACCAGCGCCAGCCCGGCCAGCCGGCGCGTCAGTTCCAGGATCAGCACGATCCCCGCGATCGAGGCCCACATGTCGTTGGGATGCGGGAACACCTGGGCGCGCACGCGCAGGAAATCGGCGTGCAGGATGATGTAGCCGGCGACGATCACCGCCCCCAGCGACAAGAGCCCGTCGGCCAGCGAAAACGTCCCGCGGTCGCGCGCCGGCGCGATCCAGGCCGCCGCCAGCGCCAGCGCCGTGCCCGCCATCAGCGGCCAGCCGAAGGTCGCGACATGCTTGCCCGCGTCGGCGCCCGTCTGGATCAGGTCGCCCGTCGCCCACATCGCCAGCAATTGCCCGCCCGCCAGCGCCAGCGCCGCGCCAGCCAGCGCGGTCAGGACGCGCTCGGCCAGGCTGAGCGGCTGCTTGCGCCCCTCGGGCAGGCCACGCGCGGCGAACAACATGAAGCCCAGCGCCAGACCGCCGCCGACATGGAGAAGCCGGTAGACCCAGGTTTCCAGCGGATAGACGTTCATGACGAAGATATGAAAGCCGGTGTAGAGCACGCAAAGCGCCGCCATCGCATGGCCCAGCGACCCGCTGAACACCCGCTGGTTCGAGGCGATCACCTCGTCGTCCACGCCCTCGGCGATGCTGGTGGCGCCGCCGGTCGTTGCCGGATTGTCTGCCATCATGGCCTCTCCTCCCTGTGAAAAAGGCCGGGGTTCATAGCCCCCGGCCTGCAAGGTCTGCGCGGGCGATCAGCCGCGCAGGTTCTCAGGGATGGTGATGCCGTGCTCTTCATAGTAGCGCACGGCGCCCGGGTGGAACGGCAGGAAGGTGTCGTTCAGCACGTTGTCCATGGTGGTTTCCGACGCCGCGCGGTGGATTTCCATCATGCGGTCGTGGTTTTCCATGACCAGGCGCGTGATCTCATAGGCCAGGCTGTCCGGCATCGAGGCGTTGGCGATGGCAAAGTTCCACATCGCGACCGACTGCTGGTCATAGTCAACGCCCGCATAGGTGCCGGCCGGGATGGTCAGGGGCGACACCTCGGGGTGCGCGGCCAGGATGGTTTGCAGCTCGTCCGGGGTGAAGCCGAACATGCGCACATCGGCCTCGGCCGCCAGTTGCGAGAAGGCCGAGATCGGCACCCCGGCGGCAAAGGCGAAGGCGTCGATCAGCCCGTCCTTCAACTGGCTGGCGGCATCGGCGGCGCCGGCATTCGACACGGTCGCATCCACGCCCAGCGTTTCCAGGAAGCGCGGCCAGTAGGTGCCGGGCGTGCCGCCCGCGGGGCCCACCGAAACCCGGTGCCCGGCCAGTTCGCTGACCGAGGTGATGCCCGACGACGCCAGGGTGATGACCTGGAAGGGCGTCTGATACATCGGGAACAGCGCACGGATGTCGCGGTGCTCCAGCCCCGGCGCCAGTTCGCTGTGGCCGGTCCAGGCCTCATACGCCGGGCCCATGGTCACCAGTCCGATGTCATGGTCGCCCAGTTGCACCAGGGTCACGTTCTGCACCGGACCGCCGGTCACCTCGCCCGAGGCGTTGATGCCCAGTTCCTCGCCGATGAAACTGGCCAGGCCGTTGCCATAGACGAAATAGGTGCCGCCCTGGCTGGCGGTGCCGACGGTGAGGGAATCGGGCCAGCCCGAACGGTCCTGCGCGGCGGCGGGCATGGCGACGAGAAGCGCGGCCGTAGCCAGCGCAGAGGCGGAAAAGAGACGCATGAGGTCCTCCCTTGGACGTGTTTGCGTGACAATTGGCAGCCCCGGCCGCTTCCTCTCGGCGCGGGTCGCGAGGGCATCACGCACCGCGACGCCCCGGGGATCAACCGGCGCGCGCGTCACGCCCGGGAAAAAGCGGCTGCCCCCTGCGGCGGATGGGTGAAAATCCACCCATCGGTGCGGCGCGTGGGTGGAATTCCCCCCGTTCGCGCCCTAGCCGTCGGTGTAGCGGGCCTTGTCGATGCCCAGTTTCTGCATCTTTTCATAGAGCGTCTTGCGCGACAGGCCGAGGGATTCGTAGACCGGCTTCAGCACCCCGCCATGCGCCAGCAGGGCGCGTTGGATCTCGGCGCGCTCGAATTCGGCGACGCGGTCAGCCAGCCGGCCCGAGGGCGGCTCGGCCACCGGGGGCGCGGCGGCGTCGGCCAGGTCCAGACCCAGGGCAACCCTCTCGGCGGCGTTGCGCAATTCGCGCACATTGCCGGGCCAATCGCGGGTGACCAGCGCCTCGACCAGCGCCGGCGGGGGGGTCACGGGGTCGATGCGGTGGCGGCCCGCGGCCTCGGCAAGAAGACGCGCGAACAGCAGCGGGATATCCTCGCGACGGGCGGCGAGCGGCGGCACGCCCAGATGCACCACGGCCAGGCGGTAGAACAGGTCGGCGCGAAAACGGCCGGCCTCGACCTCGGGTTCGAGCGCGGCGCGCGAGGTGGCGATGACGCGGATATCCACGGGGCGCGCCTCGTTCGCGCCCAGGGGCGTGACGGTGCGTTCCTGGATCACGCGCAGCAACTTTCCCTGCATCGCCATCGGCATCGACCCGATGTCGTCCAGCAGCACCGTGCCACCGCGGGCGTGCTCGAACCGGCCATAGCGCGCCCGCATCGCGCCCGCAAAGGCGCCCTGCTCGTGGCCGAACAATTCGCTTTCGATCTGCTGCTCGGGCAGCGCGGCACAGTCGATGGCGATAAAGGGCTTGGCGGCGCGCGCCGACAGGTCGTGCAGGGCGCGCGCGACGACCTCCTTGCCGGTGCCGGTGTCGCCGGTAATCAGCACGTCGGTTTCCGCCGGGCCGATGGTGCGCAAGCGGCGGCGCAGGTCGATCATCGCGGTCGAGCGCCCGACCAGGCGCTGTTCGAGATCGTCGGCCTGCCCGGCGGCGGCGCGCAACACGCGGTTTTCCAGCACCAGCCGCCGGTAATCGAGCGCACGCGCGCAGGTTTCGGCCAACTGACTGGCGGAAAAGGGTTTCTCGATGAAATCATGCGCCCCTTCGCGCATCGCCCGAACCGCAAGCTGCACATCGCCATGGCCGGTAATCAGGATCACCGGCACCGCGGGGTCCAGCGCGTGGATCTGCGTCATCAGGCTGAGCCCGTCGAGTCGCGGCATCCGGATGTCGGTCACGACGATGCCGGGAAAGCCGAAGCCGGTCAGCGCAGGCACGTCCTCGGGTTGGTCGGTGTCGGTCACGTCGAAGCCCGCCAGATCCAGCGCCTGCGCGGTCGAGGCGCGCAGATCGGCGTCGTCATCGACCAGAAGAATGCGTCCGCGCGTCATGGGTCCCCGTGTCCTGCCGCGTTGCCGGCCAACGGAAGCGTCAGCGTGAACACCGCGCCGCCCCCGGGCGCGTTGGCAACCGCCAGCGTGCCGCCAAAGTCGTGCACGATGTTGTAGGAAATCGACAGCCCCAGGCCCAGCCCCTTGCCGACGCCCTTGGTGGAAAAGAACGGATCGAAGATCCGGGTCAGCAGTTGCGCGGGGATGCCCGGGCCGGTGTCGGCGATGGTCAGCACCGCCGTGGCCCCCTCGGCGCGCGCGGTCAGGGCGATGGCGCGGGTTTCGCATCCCTCCATCGCGTCGATGGCGTTGGACAGGATGTTGACCAGCACCTGTTGCAGCCGCACCGGCCCGGCCCGCACCGTGAGCGGTGGCAGGTCCACGCGCAACGTCACGGATTGCGCCCTGAGCCGCCATCCCAGCAGTTCCCTGGCGGCGGCGACGGGTTCGGACAACGGCACGTCCGAAAGCTGCGCGTTGGGCTTGCGCGCAAAGTTGCGCAGATGCCGCGACAGGTCCCCCATGCGCCCGATCAGGCCCAGAATGCGGTCGATGTTGCGCCGGGCCTCGTCGATGCGGCCCCGCTCGATCAGGGTCACCGCGTTTTCGGCATAGTTGCGCGCGGCCCCCAGGGGCTGGTTGAATTCGTGGCTCAAGGCCGCCGACATCTGCCCCAGCGCGGCCAGCTTGCCGGCTTGCACCAGATCGGCCTGGGTGGCGCGCAGGCGGCCCTCGGCGGCGGTGCGTTCGGTGACCTCGGCCGCCAGGCGGCGGTTGACGGCCGCCAGTTCGGCGGTGCGTTCCTGGACCCGGCGTTCCAACTGGGCGCGGGCCTCGGCCTGAAGCGCCAGCCGTTCGGCCAGGCGGGCGCGCCGCTGCCAGACGATCACCGCCACCAGGATCGCCAGACCGGCCAGCAAGGCGCCGACCGCCAGCCGCGTCAGCGCCTGCTGGCGCGCTCCGGCGGTGTCGATCAGCACCTGCACCGTCCAGTCGGCATCGGGCATCCGTTCGGACAGCACCCGGTATTCGGCGTCCGACGCCCCGCCAAAGCGCCAGGTCAAGCCGCCGTCCGCCCCGGTCGCGGCACGGATCGGCAGTTCGCGCAGCGTGGTCTCGGCGTAGCGGCGGGTGCGGCGGGTGCGTTCGAGGCGCCCTTCGGTCAGTGGCAGCGTCGCGCCGAAGGTCCAGTCGGGATGCGTGGACATGAACACGATCCCCTCGGGGTCGGTGACGATCACCTCGTAGTCCGAGCCCCGCCAACTGGCCTCGATCGCGTCGAGATCGATCTTGATCGCCAGCACGCCGACCGGCCCCGCAGGGCCGTCGATCGGCGCGCCGAAATAGTAGCCCCGCACGCGCGAGGTGGTGCCGAGCGCGTAGAACCGCCCCTCGCCCCGGGTCAGGGCGTCGATGAAATAGGGTCGAAAGGCGAAATTGCCGCCGATGAAGCTGCGCGGCTGGTCAAAATTCGATGCCGCCACCGTGGTCCCGTCCAGCCCCATCGCATAGATGTCGCTGGCGTCGAGCAACCGGGCGGTGGCGCGCAGATAGACATTCGCGGCCTCGATCGCGGCCGGGTCGCCGGCTGTGGCCAGAACCGCGCGGATCGTGGCCTGTCGCGCCAGCAGCCCCGCCAGCCGGTCATAGCGCCGCAACTGCCCGTTCAGCGCCGCGACCGCCAGGCTGAGCGTGCTTTCCCCCCGCAAGGTCAGATCGGCCAGCGCCGCGCGGTGCAGCCGCTGATAGCCCAGACTGCCCAGCCCCAGCGCCAGCAGAAGCGCCAGAAGCAGCAGCACACTCGGCCAGAGGCGGGATGCGGGACGGGTCATGCACCCGTCCTAGCACGCAGCCGCGCCGGCGCCCAAGGGGGCAGACGCGCGCTCAGTCGGCAAGGTGGCGCGCGGCCTCCTTGCGGGCAAAGGCCCTCAGCCCCGGGCCATGCGCCGCCAACCAGGCGCGGGCGCGGGTGGCGTCGTGTTTCGACAGGTCGCGCAGCCACCAGGCGACGGCTTTCTGGATGAACCAGTCGCGATCGGCGACAAAACCCGCGGCCCAGCCGAGCACGCGCTCGCGCACGTCAAGGTCGCCGGGCTTGGGGTGATTGAGATGCGCCCACGGCAGCGTCATCACCAGCGCGGCGCGGCGGGTCCACATGTTGGGATCGCGGGTCCACCCCTCGACCGTGTCCAGCCGCGCGGGATCGGCGACCAGCCGACGTTCGCCCGCCTTGGCGGCATGATCGGCAACGGCCCAGCCCTGGAACCCCGGCACCCAGCCCGCGATCAGGTCCCACACGGCGGTATCGTCGGGGCGGATGCGGGCCTGCGTCAGCAATTTGGCGGCGGCGACCATCGCCTCGTGCACGCCGCTGTTCCAAAGCCCGCGCGCCAGCGCCACCCGCCCCTCAATCGAAGCGCCAGCGCGCCAGTCGCGGACCAGGCCCTCGATGTGCGGCACGGCCACCCCCAGATAGGGGCGGTCGATCTTGTGATAGGCGCGCATGTCCAGCGCACGGGCGGGATCGGCCAGCGCGGTCAGGGCGGCCATGGCCTGTTCCAGGGTCACGTCAGTCATCGGCCATCGGCCCCGCGTGTGGCGACATGGACCCGCGACGGATCGGCAAAGCGCGTCCGGTGGTGCCCCGCGATGCCCGCGAACGACCCGGCCAGATCATTCGACCGTCACCGATTTCGCCAGGTTGCGCGGCTGGTCCACATCGGTGCCGCGCGCCAAGGCCGTGTGATAGGCCAGAAGCTGCGCGGGCACGGCATAGACGATCGGTGCCAGCAAGTCGGGCACGCTGGGCATCTGCAACTGCGCCCAGACCGGGCCGGCCTCGTCGAGACCGGCACGATCCGACACCAGGATGACGCGGCCCTGACGCGCCATGACCTCTTGCATGTTCGAGACGGTCTTGTCGTAAAGCGCGTCGCGCGGCGCCAGCACGATCACCGGCATCACCTTGTCGATCAGCGCGATCGGGCCGTGCTTCAATTCGCCCGAGGCATAGCCCTCGGCGTGGATATAGCTGATTTCCTTGAGTTTCAGCGCCGCCTCCAGCGCCAGCGGGAACATCGTGCCGCGCCCCAGGAACAGCGCGTCGCGGGTCTCGGCCAGCTTCAGGGACAGGGTTTCGATCTCGGATTCGCGGTCGAGGGCGCGCGCGACCAGCCCCGGCAGGGTCCTGAGCGTGGCCAGGTGCCCGGCGACCTGCTCAGGGGTCAGCCGGCCGCGGTCCTGCCCCGCTTTCAGCGCCAACAGCAGCAGCACCAGCAACTGCGCGGTGAACCCCTTGGTCGAGGCGACGCTGATCTCGGGCCCCGCCAGGATCGGCAGCGCGACATCCGTTTCGCGCGCGATGGACGAGGTCGGCACGTTCACCACCCCGATGGTGCGCGCGACCCGGCCCGCGACGTGGCGCAGCGCGGCCAGCGTGTCGGCCGTTTCGCCCGACTGGCTGACAAAAATCGCCACGCCACGGTCGCTGAGCACGGGTTGGCGGTAGCGGAATTCGGACGCGATGTCGATTTCGACCGGGATGCCGGCCAGTTGTTCGAACCAGTATTTGGCAACCTGGGTCGCGTAGTGCCCGGTGCCGCAGGCGACCAGCGTGACGCGGTCGGCGGCGGCGAAATCGACCTCGGGCGGCAGGGCCAGTCCGGTGCCTTCGGGCGTCAGGTGGAACGCCGTCACCGCGCCCAGGACCGAGGGCTGCTCGGCGATTTCCTTGGCCATGAAATGCCGGTGCCCGGCCTTGTCCACGCGGGTCTGGTCCAGGCGGATACGCGCCACGGGGCGGTTCACGCGCAGGCCGTTGAGATCGTGAAAGGTCGCGCCGTCGCGGGTGATGACGACCCAGTCGCCTTCCTCGAGATAGGTGATGCGGTCGGTCATCGGCGCCAGCGCGATCGCGTCCGAGCCGAGGAACATCTCGCCCTCGCCCCAGCCGACGGCCAGGGGCGAACCCTTGCGCGCGCCGATCATCAGATCCTCTTCGCCGTCGAACAGGAAGGCCAGCGCAAACGCCCCCTCGAGCCGCGCGAGCGTGGCCGCCACGGCCTCGGAGGGGGACAGGCCGCGCTCCAGATGGTGGCGGGTCAGCAGGGCGATGGTTTCGGTGTCGGTGTCGGTTTCGTGGGCGATGCCCGCCGCCGCCAGCGACTCGCGCAGGGCGCGGAAATTCTCGATGATGCCGTTGTGCACCACCGCGACCGGGCCCGAGCGGTGCGGGTGGGCGTTCTTGATCGTCGGTTCGCCATGCGTCGCCCAGCGCGTGTGGCCGATCCCGGCCTTGCCCGGCAACGGCTGGTGCACCAGCAGATCCGAAAGGTTCACCAGCTTGCCGACCGCGCGGCGCCGGTCCAGCACACCGGCGTTCACCGTGGCGATCCCGGCGCTGTCATAGCCGCGATATTCCAGTCGTTTCAGCGATTCCAGGATCAGCGGCGCGACCTCGTGGCGCCCCAGAACTCCGACGATACCGCACATGCCTCAGACCCCGTTCTTCCTGGCTTTGAGCGCCTTGAGCCGATCCATAAGGCGGATCGCCAGCCCCGGTTTGGTTTCCTGTTTCGAACGTTCCAGCGCCAGCGCGCCGGCCGGCACATCCTGCGTGATGACCGAGCCCGAGCCCGTCATCGCGTCATCCCCCACCGTCACCGGCGCCACCAGCATCGTGTCCGACCCGATGAAGGCGCGCTTGCCGATCACCGTGCGATGCTTGAACACGCCGTCATAATTGCAGGTGATGGTGCCCGCCCCGATGTTGGTCTTCTCGCCCACGTCGGCGTCGCCGATATAGGACAGATGGTTGACCTTGGCACCCTCGTCCAGGATCGCGTTCTTGATCTCGACGAAATTGCCGACATGCACGTCCTCGGCCAGTTCGGCGCCCGGGCGCAGGCGGGCAAAGGGGCCGACCTGCGCCCCGCGGCTGACATGGCAGCCCTCGAGGTGGCAGAAGGCGCGGATCGTGGCCTCGGATTCCACGGTGACGCCGGGACCGAAAACCACGTTGGGGCCGACCACCGCGTCGCGGCCGATGACTGTGTCCAGGGCGAAATGGATCGTCTCGGGCGCGATCAGCGTGACGCCGTTGTCCAGCGCCTCGGCCCGCATCCGGCGCTGAAACGCCTCCTCGGCGGTGGCCAGTTCGGCGCGGGTGTTGATGCCCAGCGTCTCGGCCTCGTCGCAGCGCACCACGCCGACGCTGTGGCCCTTTTGTCTGGCAATGGCGACAATGTCGGTCAAGTAGAATTCCCCTGCCGCATTCTCGCTGCCGACCGCGTCGATAAGTTCGAAAAGTGTAAGTCTGTCGGCGCAGATGACGCCCGAATTACACAGCGTGATGGCGCGTTCCGACGCGGTCGCATCCTTGAATTCGACGATCCGTTCCAGGCTGTCGCCCTGCATCACCAGCCGCCCGTAGCGCCCGGGGTCGGCTGCCTCGAACCCCAGCACGACGACCGCGTGGCGCGCGCGGGCCTCGAGCATCGCCTCCAGCGTCTCGGGGCGGACAAAGGGGGTGTCGCCGTATAGCACCACCACGTCGCCGCGAAACCCGTCGAGCGCCGCGCGGGCCTGCGCGACGGCATGGGCCGTGCCCTTCTGTTCCGCCTGATGCGCGATCTGCACGTCGGGCTCGTGCGCGCGGGCAACCTGCGCCACCGCCTCGGCACCGTGGCCGGTGACCACCACCACGCGGTCGGGTGCCAGCATCGTGCCGGCGCGCAGCGCGTGGGCCAGCAGCGGCGCACCGCCCAACGGGTGCAGGACCTTGGGCCGCTCGGAGTTCATGCGGCTGCCAAGGCCGGCGGCGAGAAGGACAAGCGAAACGGGCATCAAGGCTTCCTGTGACAATTCCGGCCCGTTTTACTCCAAGCGCGACTCATTGCAAGGAAGGGCCGGATCACAGTGCGTGACACTCTGAAACACGGGCGGAAAAGCGCGCTTGTCCGGCGTGGCGCATCTGAGCATAGTGCCCCGAAACCGGGTTGGGAGGCACAGCATGGCCCTGGAAGACGCAAAGACCGAGGTGGACGGCGCCTTTACCCGCCAGGACCGGCGCGGCTTGTCCTTTGAGAACGCGTTCGGCGGCGCGGTCAGCTTTCTGCGCCGACAATACACCAAGGACCTGACCGGCGCCGATCTGGCCGTGACGGGCGTGCCCTTTGACCAGGCGGTGACCCATCGGACCGGCACGCGCTTTGGCCCGCGGGCGATCCGCGAGGCCTCGACCCTGCAACCCTATGACCCGCCCTATGGCTGGGGCTTCGATCCGCTTGGCGCGATCAGCGTGGTCGATTACGGCGACCTCGCCTTTGACTATGCCAAGACCGCCGAATTCCCGGCCCGGCTGAAGGCCCATGTCGGCGGCATCCTGGATGCGGGCGCGGGCAGCCTGGTGCTGGGGGGCGATCATTCGATCACGCTGCCCATCCTCGAAGCCCACGCCGAGCGGTTCGGCCCGCTCAGGGTCATCACCTTCGACGCCCATTCCGACCTGTGGCAGGACGACGATTTCGACCGCATCGACCACGGCACCTTTTACTACAAGGCCGTGAAGAAAGGTCTGGTGGACGTCGCGCATTCGGTGCAGATCGGCATCCGCACGGAATGCGCGGATTACCTGGGCGTCAACGTCATCGACGCGCCCGCGGTCCACCGCCTGGGGCCCGAGGCGGTGGCGGCGCGCGTGCGCGAGATCGTCGGCGACGGCCCGTGCTACCTGACCTTTGACATCGATGCGCTGGACCCGGCGTTCGCCCCCGGAACCGGCACGCCGGTCTGGGGCGGTTTGGCCAGCTGGCAGGCGGCGGCGATCCTCAGGGGGCTGGCCGGGATCCGGCTGACCGGGGGCGACGTGGTCGAGGTCTCGCCGCCCTATGACACCACCGGCGCGACCGCCATCGCCGGGGCGCATGTGGCGATGGAGCTGCTGTGTCTCTACGCCTGGACCCGTCGCGCCGGGTGACGGCGCGCCGCCGCTGCGTCCCGCAAAGCCATGAGGACCCCCATGACCCTGTTGAAAGTGGCGCTGCTGGCGCTGATCGTGCTGTTCGCGGGCTTTGCGCTGTGGGTGCGGATCGCACCCTCGGACCCGGCGCGCTGGCACGTTGACCCACGGACCGCGCCCGATCCGACGACGCCGAATTTCGCCCGCGTGGACCGGGTGGTCGCCCTGCCACCCGCCACTGTCGCCGAACGCATCGCGGCGCGGGCCCGCGCCGAGGGCGCCGAACGCCTGGCGGGCGACGACGTCTTTGCGACCTGGATCGCCCGCTCCCGGCTGATGCGCTATCCCGACTATGTCAGCATCCGCCTGATCCCCGAAAGCACGCCCGACGGAACCGCCACGCGCATCGTCGCGCTGTCGCGGGCGCGGTTCGGCTATGGCGACGGGGGGGTAAACGCGGCCCGGTTGCGGCGCTGGTTGCCGCAGTGACCCGCCGGCGCGCGCGGCGCTAGATCGTGCGGCCCATCCGCCCCGCCAGATCGCAGAAGAATTGCCAGGCCACCCGGCCCGACCGGCCGCCGCGCGTCGCCTGCCATTCGATGGCCTCGGCGCGCAGGGTCTCAGGGTCCACGGCCAGCCCGTATTCGGCGACATACCCGTCGATCATCGCCAGATAATCGTCCTGCGTGCACGGGTGAAAGCCAAGCCACAGCCCGAAACGGTCGCTGAGCGAGACCTTTTCCTCGACCGCCTCGGAGGGCGAGATGGCCGAGGATCGCTCGTTCTCGATCATGTCGCGCGGCATCAGGTGGCGCCGGTTCGACGTGGCGTAGAGGATCACGTTCGACGGGCGCCCCTCGATCCCGCCGTCCAGCACCGCCTTCAGCGATTTGTAATGCGTGTCGTCATGCGAAAAGCTGAGATCGTCGCAGAACAGCACGAAACGGTGCCCGGGCGCTGCGCGCAGGTGGTTCAGCAGCCGCCCGACCGAGGGCAGATCCTCGCGCTGGATCTCGACCAGGGTGCAGGGCAGGCCCCGGGCCAGAACCTCGGCGTGGACGGCCTTGACCAACGAGGATTTCCCCATCCCGCGCGATCCCCACAGCAGGGCGTTGTTCGCCCCGTAGCCGCGCGCGAATTGCACCGTGTTCTCCAGCAGGATGTCGCGCACCCGGCCGATCCCCTTGAGCAACGCCAGCGGCACGCGGCTGACGCGCACAACGGGCTCCAGCCGATCAGGGTCGGTGTGCCAGACAAAGGCATCGGCGGCGGCGAAATCGGGCGCGGGCGCGGGTGGCGGGCTCAGGCGTTCCAGCGCCTCGGCGATACGGGTCAGCAAGGGGTCGGTCATGCGTCGGTTTCGTCGTCTTCGTCCCACAGCCCCTCGGCCTTGAGGTCGGCGATGCGTTTCTTTTCGACCCGGGCCACAAGGAAGATGGAGATCTCGTAAAGTCCATAGACCACGCTGAACAGCGTGACCTGGCTGATGACATCGGGCGGCGTGACCAGCGCAGCCAGCGTCAGGATCCCGACGATGGCCCATTTGCGCCCGCCGCGCAGCGCCTCGGCGGTGATCAGGCCGGCCTTGCCCATCAGCGTCAGCAGCACCGGCAACTGGAAGCACAGGCCAAAGGCGACGATCATCTTGAGGGTGATGTCGAGGGTCTCGTTGACCTTGCCGTTGAAGACGATGTCGATGCCGCTGCGGGTCACGGCGGGTTCGGGCACAGGCCCCTGCGTGGTAAACAGTGCCGCAACCATCGAAGGCACGTCGGCAAAGCCCAGGAAAAAGGCCATCGCCATCGGCACGACGACATATTGCGCAAAGGCCGCCCCGGCCAGGAACAGCGCCGGCGAGGCGACCAGGAAGGGCAGGAAGGCGTTCTTTTCGCTGCGATACAGCCCCGGTGCGACGAACCGCCAAAGCTGGTAGCCGATCACCGGAAAGGACAGCATCAGCCCGCCCACCATCGAGATCTGCACCAGCGTGAAGAAGTATTCCTGCGGCGCGGTATACTGCATCACCGGGTTCGGGTTGCCCAGCGAGCGCATCGTGGATTCGATCGGTTTCAGCAGGAAGTCCAGGATCTGGCTGCCAAAGGCGAAACAGACCATCATCGCCACGACAAAGGCCAGCACCGACCAGATCAGCCGGGTGCGCAGCTCGGCCAGATGCTCGATCAGCGGGGCCGAGGTGTCGTCGATCGCGTCTTCGGCGGGTTTGGCGGCCATGGATCAGGACTCGGCTTCGGGCTGCTTGGGCGCGGTTTTCGGGGCCGGAGACCAGGCCTGGGGCGCATCGCTGACATCGCGGGCGGCCTCCTCGGCGGCGGCTTCGGCCGCGTCAGCCTCCTTGCGGGCGCGGATCGCGGCGGCTTTCAGCCGGGCGGCCTCGGCCTTCTGGTGCTTTTTCAGGCGCTCGGCCTCGGTCGCGGACAGGGCGGCGTTGCGCGCGGCGACATCGGCGTCATGCGCCTGCACCGCAGCCTCGTCGCCGTCCTCGTGTGGATCGGCGCCCTTTTCCGTGCCCTTGCCAGCGGCGTTTTCTGCGGCTCCCACCACGGGCGGTTTCGCCGATGCCCGCGTTTGCGCCCCGGCCTTTCCAGGGCCCTGACGCAGGTCCTTGAACTGCTTCTCGATCTCGTCGAAGCCCGATGCCTCTTTCAGCGCCTGGCCCGAGGTCGTCCGCTTCAGGTCCTTGACCACGTCATTCACGCCGGATTCCCGGGCGGCGGCGTCCATGGCGCGCTGGAATTCGCGCGCCATGCCGCGCGCCTTGCCGGTGAATTCGCCCAGCGTGTGGAACATCCTTGGCAGGTCCTTGGGCCCTACCACGATCAGCGCCACCACGCCGACGACCATCATTTCCGACCAGCCGATGTCGAACATGCGCCGCTCCTGCTCCGCCTTGCGCCGAGGCCTGCCTCAGGCGCGGTCGCGGTCGGTTTCGCTTTCCGGCGTCACGTCGCGGGCGGCATCCGCCGCCTGCTGGCGCTGGTTTTCCAGCTCCTGCCCGCCGTCCGACACACCGCGCTTGAAGGCGGTGATGCCCTTGCCGACCTCGCCCATCAGGCCCGCCACCTTGCCGCGCCCGAACAGCACCAGCACGACGACGACGATCAGGATCAGGCCCATGGGGCCGATATTGTTGAACATGGGAACCTCCTTGCAGCCGGCGCCCGCGACCGGGGGCGCCCCTTGAGCCTGTATCTACCCCCTGCGCCGGGGGGTTCAAAGGGTGAATCCGGGTTCGCCGGGGGTGGCGCGGGCGCTCTGCTGACAGTATTTTGTCAGTTGCACGCCAGCAAACGAGGTCCCCATGAACCGCGATCAAAGGCTCTACGACCTGGTGCAGATCCTGCGCGACGGACGGTTGCACACGGCGGGCGAACTGGCGCAGGCGATGGGCGTTTCGACCCGCACGATCTGGCGTGACATGGCCATGATGGCGGCGACCGGAATCCCCGTCGAGGGCGAGCGCGGCCTGGGCTACATCCTGCGCGCGCCGCTGGTGCTGCCGCCGACCACGCTGACCCCCGACGAGGCGGCGGTGCTGGGCGAGGCGCTGCGCCAGGTCGCGGACGATGCCGCGCACCCACGCACCCGCGCCGCCCGGACGCTGCTCTACAAGATCGCGACCCTGCTGCCACAGGCGGGGATCGCGCCGGAATAAGCCCTTGATCCGGCCCCCACCCGCCGCCTATGTCGAAGGGACGCGCGGACGGTTCCGCGACTGTCGGAGGGTTTCGGATGCGTAACGCGGCGCTGGTGTTGGGAATCACGGGGGGGCTGATCGCCATGCTGATCGGGTTCTTCAGCTATGGCTACACGGTGGTCGCCGAAAACCACGCCGAGGTGAACCAGCTGTTCGGGCCGGTGAGCAACGTGCAACTGATCCGCCTGGCCAGCTTCGCCGCACCCGTCCTGGCGATCGCCGGCGGCGCGATGGCGCGGGTGCGCGCGCTGTGGGGCGGTGTCCTGCTGCTGATCGCGGCGGCGCTGATCTACGTCGCCTTCGGCTTTGGCGTCTTCACGATGTTCCCGTTGGGCTTTTGCGTGCTGGGCGGCGTTCTGGCGATCGCCGCCGGCAAACCGGACGAGCCCAAGGCCCATTTCTGACGACCCGCGCGCCGACGAGCCCCGCGGGTTCGCGTACCGTAAGGTGCGTGCTAGCACGCACCCTACCATGCACCCTGATCAGACCGCGTCCAGCACGCGGCTGGCATCAAAGGCCCCCAGCGCGCCCGTCACCGTGCCCCGCGCCGCGCCCAGCCGGGTCGCCAGCCATTCGCCCGCCAGGGGGCTGTCGGCCAGCATCACCGCGCCCGTCAGCAACGTCGCCAGGGATTCCGCGAACCAGCGCGCCTCGGCCTCGAGCGGCAGCCCCGGCCAACGGTCCCGGTGCGCCGCCAGTGCCGCGTCAAACCGCGCATCGAGGCCGCGCGCCGCGTCGAGACGCGCGGCCACCTGTGCCGCCGCCTCGGGGTCCTTGACCATCGTGCGCAGGATATCCAGGCAGATCACGTTCCCCGACCCTTCCCAGATCGAGTTGAGCGGCGCCTCGCGGTAGAGCATCGGCATCGGCGTGTCCTCGACATAGCCCATGCCGCCCAGGCACTCCATGCACTCGTAAATCATGCCCGGCGCGCGCTTGTTCGACAGGAATTTGGCCAGCGCGACCGAGAGCCGCGCATAGGGTCGGCGCGCGGGGTCGTCAAAGGCCCGCGCCACATCCAGGGCCAGCAAGAGCGCCGCCTCGGCTTCCAGCGCCAGGTCGGCCAGCACCGCGCGCATCAGCGGTTGGTCGATCAGCCGCTTCTGGAACGCCGAGCGGCCGCGCGCCCAGGTCACGGCCTCGGACAGCGCGGCGCGCATCAGCCCGGCCGGCGCCATCGCCGTGTCCAGCCGCGTGTGATGCACCATCTCGATGATCGTCTGCACCCCGCGCCCGGGCGCGCCCAGCCGGTGGGCATAGGTGCCCTCGTATTCGATCTCGGACGAGGCGTTGGCCTTGTTGCCCAGCTTGTCCTTCAGCCTGAGGATGGTGAAGGGGTTGCGCGTGTCGTCGGGCAACCAGCGCGGCACCAGAAAACAGGTCAGCCCCTCGGGCAGTTGCGCCAGCGTCAGGAAACCGTCGCACATCGGCGCCGAACAGAACCACTTGTGTCCATGCAGGCGGTAGCCCTCGCCGTCCGGAACGGCGACCGTGCCGTTCGCCCGCACGTCGGACCCACCCTGCTTTTCCGTCATCGCCATGCCCAGCGTCGCCGCGCCCTTGCGATCGACCGAGACGCGCGCGGGGTCATAGGCGGGCGCGGTCAGCCGGGGCGTCCACAGCGCGGCCAGCACCGGGTCTGCCTGCAACGCGGGCACTCCCGCATAGGTCATCGTCATGGGGCAGCACACCCCCGGCTCGACCTGGCTCATCATGTAATTGATCGCCGCGTGCCGCAGGTGGCTGCCGCTGCCGTCCCAGGCGGTCGCGGCATAGCCGGCCTCGAGCCCCAGCGCCATCAACCGGTGATAGCCGGGATGGAAATGCACCTCGTCGATGCGTCGCCCCGAGCGGTCAAAGGTCCTGAGTTCGGGCAGCCGGGTCTGCGCGTCGCGCGCCGCCTCGCGGATCCCGGCCGACCCCAGCGCCCGGCCCAGCGCCGCCAGCCCCGCGTCCTCGCCCAGCGCCCGGCGCAAGCTGGCGTCCCCGGCCCAGGGATCGCGCGCCGGCATGGCGGGCTGGTTGAACACCTCGTGCGTTCCAAGGTCGCTGCGCGGCGCCGCGTCGGTCATGGCTTCCTCCATTTTGACCCAGCCTGTCCCCCCGACCCCGAGTCGGGCAAGCGTGACCCCGCGTCGCGGTCTTTCCTTGTCCGCCGCTCTGTGGCAGGATGCGTCCAGGGCCCGACAGAGGCCGCCCCAAGGTGACGAGCAGTCCCATGCAACGCAAACGCCCTCGCTTCGGGCCGGTTCTTTATTATGCGATCGCCGGAACCTTCGGCGCGTATCTCACCTTTTCCGCCGTTCAGGGCGAATACGGGCTCTTGCACCGCATCCAGATCGAGGCCGACGCCGCCCAGTTGCGCGCCGAGCGCGACCGCCTGGCCGGCGAACTGTCGGTGCTGGAAAACGACACCCACCGCCTGTCCGACCAATACCTCGACCTCGATCTGCTGGATCAGCAGGCGCGCGAGGTCCTGGGCTATGTCCGCGCCGACGAGATCGTCCTGCGCTGAGCCCGCCCCCAAAGGCCCCTCCGACCCGGCCCCGCCCTTGCGACGGCGGGCGCCCCGGCGCGCCAGATTCTGTCTCGCAATTTCGGCGGTCTTGGTGTAGAGAATGGTTTAGCCTTAAACTATTCTTCACGCGACCAGGGAGGAGCCCCGATGGCTGCACGGAAACCGGCGGAGAAATCAAACGTATCCGCAGAGGAATTGCTGAAATACTACCGCGAGATGCTGTTGATCCGCCGATTCGAGGAAAAGGCCGGCCAGCTTTACGGCATGGGGCTGATCGGGGGCTTCTGCCACCTGTATATCGGCCAGGAAGCGGTCGTCGTCGGTCTGGAAGCCGCCGCCAAGGATGGCGACAAGCGCATCACCTCGTATCGTGACCACGGCCACATGCTGGTCGCCGGCATGGACCCCAAGGGCGTCATGGCCGAGCTGACCGGCCGCATCGGCGGCTATTCCAGGGGCAAGGGCGGCTCGATGCACATGTTCAGCCGCGAGAAGCATTTCTACGGCGGCCACGGCATCGTCGGCGCGCAGGTGCCGCTGGGCACGGGGCTGGCCTTTTCGGACAAGTATCGCGGCAACGACAACGTCACCTTTGTCTATTTCGGCGACGGCGCGGCCAACCAGGGCCAGGTCTACGAAAGCTACAACATGGCCGAGCTGTGGAACCTGCCGGTCGTCTATGTGATCGAGAACAACCAATACGCCATGGGCACCTCGACCAAGCGGGCGACGAAATCGCCGAACCTGTGGGAACGCGGCGCCGCCTATGGCATCAAGGGCGAGATGGTGGATGGCATGGACGTGCTGGCGGTGAAAGCGGCCGCCGAAAAGGCCGTCGCCGTGTGCCGCGCGGGCGACGGGCCGTATATCCTGGAAATGATGACTTATCGCTACCGTGGGCATTCGATGTCCGATCCGGCCAAGTATCGCACCCGCGAGGAAGTGCAGAAGATGCGCGAGGAACGCGACGCCATCGAGCGGGTGCGCGAGCTGCTGCTGTCCAGCGGCCAGGCCACGGACGAGGCGCTGAAGGCCATCGACAAGGAAATCAAGGCTGTCGTCAACGAGGCCGCCGATTTCTCCAAGGAAAGCCCCGAGCCGGATACCGCCGAGCTCTGGACCGATATCTACGCCTGAGGGAGGACCAAGATGGCAACGCAGATCCTGATGCCCGCCCTCTCGCCGACGATGGAAGAGGGCACGCTGGCGAAATGGCTGGTCAAAGAGGGCGACACCGTCACCTCGGGCATGATCATCGCCGAGATCGAGACCGACAAGGCGACGATGGAATTCGAGGCCGTGGATGAAGGCACGGTCGGCAAGATCCTGATCGCCGAGGGCACCGAGGGGGTCAAGGTCAACACCCCCATCGCCGTGCTGGTCGAAGAGGGCGAAAGCGCCGACGCCGTGGCGGCCCCCGCCCCCGTCGAAGCGCCCAGGTCCGCCCCCTCGGTCGCCACCGCCGCCGCCGCACCCACCGCGCCGGCACCCGTCGCCGCGCCCGTCGAACCCGACTGGCCCGCCGGCACCGCGATGAAGTCGATGACCGTGCGCGAGGCCCTGCGCGAAGCCATGGCCGAGGAAATGCGCGGTAACGAGGCCGTTTTCCTCATGGGCGAGGAAGTCGGCGAATACCAGGGGGCCTACAAGATCAGCCAGGGCCTGCTGGACGAATTCGGCGCGCGCCGCGTGATCGACACCCCGATCACCGAGGCCGGGTTCGCCGGCCTCGCCGTGGGCGCCGCCTGGGGCGGTCTGAACCCGATCGTCGAGTTCATGACCTTCAACTTTGCCATGCAGGCCATCGACCACATCATCAACTCGGCCGCAAAGACCAACTACATGTCGGGCGGGCAACTGCCCTGCCCCATCGTGTTCCGGGGGCCGAACGGGGCCGCCGCCCGCGTGGGCGCGCAGCACAGCCAGGATTACGCCGCCTGGTATTCGCACGTTCCGGGGCTGAAGGTGGTGATGCCCTACACCGCCGCCGACGCCAAGGGCCTGCTGAAATCCGCGATCCGCGATCCGAACCCGGTGATCGTGCTGGAGAACGAGATCCTCTATGGTCGCAGCTTCGAAGTGCCGGATCTGCCCGATTTCACCGTGCCGATCGGCAAGGCCCGGATCGCGCGCGCGGGCAAGGACGTGACCATCGTCAGCTTCGGCATCGGCATGACCTATGCGCTCGAGGCGGCCGAACGACTGGCGGCCGATGGCATCGACGCCGAGGTGATCGACCTGCGCACGATCCGGCCCATGGACACGGCGACGATCCTCGCCTCGGTGCGCAAGACGAACCGGCTGGTCACGGTCGAGGAAGGCTTCCCGCAATCCTCGGTCGGGAATTACATTTCCGCCGTGGTCATGCAGCAAGCCTTTGACTGGCTGGATGCGCCGGTTCTCAACCTGTGCGGCAAGGACGTGCCCATGCCCTATGCCGCGAACCTCGAAAAGCTGGCGCTGGTGACGACCGACGAGGTCGTGGCCGCCGTCAAGCAAGTCACCTATCGCTGAGGAGGCGTCGATGCCCGTGGAAATCCTGATGCCCGCGCTCTCGCCCACGATGGAGGAGGGGACGCTGGCGAAATGGCTGGTCAAGGAGGGCGACAGCGTCACCTCGGGCCAGGTCATCGCCGAGATCGAGACCGACAAGGCGACGATGGAATTCGAGGCCGTGGATGAAGGCACGGTCGGCAAGATCGTGATCGCCGAGGGCACCGAGGGGGTCAAGGTCAACACCCTGATCGCCGTGCTGCTGGAAGAGGGCGAAAGCGCCGCCGACATCGGCACCGCCAAGCCCGCCGCAACCCCGGCCAGGACCGAGGCCGCCACCGCCGAGGCCCCCTTGGCGGCGGCCCGGGCCACGCCGGCGCCGGCCGCCGCCGCCCCGGGCGGCACGCGGGTTTTCGCGACGCCCCTCGCCCGCCGGATCGCCGCGGAAAAGGGCCTGGACCTGAGCACCATCGCCGGTTCGGGGCCGCATGGCCGCATCGTCAAGGCCGATCTCGAGGGCGCGACCACCGCGCCCCGGTCGGCCGCCCCCGCCACGACCGCCTCGGCTGGGTCGGCGCCCATGGCCCCCGCGCCCACAGCCGCAGCGCCCAAGGCAGCGCTCGCCACGGGCGCCGACGCGAACACCGTGATGAAGATGTTCGAGGGCCGCGCCTTTGACGAGGTCAAGCTGGACGGGATGCGCAAGACCGTCGCCGCCCGCCTGACCGAGGCCAAGCAGACGATCCCGCATTTCTACCTGCGCCGCTCGGTGCAGCTGGATGCGCTCATGGCGTTCCGCGCGCAACTGAACGGCCAGCTCGAAAGCCGGGGCGTGAAGCTGTCGGTGAACGACTTCATCATCAAGGCCTGCGCCATGGCCCTGCAAAAGGTGCCGGACGCGAATGCCGTATGGGCCGCGGACCGCATCCTGCGGCTGAAGCCCTCGGATGTGGCCGTCGCTGTGGCGATCGACGGCGGGCTGTTCACGCCGGTGCTGAAGGACGCGCACCACAAGTCGCTCTCGGCCCTGTCGGCCGAGATGAAGGACCTCGCCGCCCGCGCCCGCGCGCGAAAGCTGGCACCGCATGAATACCTCGGCGGCAGCTTCGCGATCTCGAACCTGGGGATGTATGGGATCGAGAATTTCGATGCCGTCATCAACCCGCCGCACGGCTCGATCCTGGCGGTCGGCGCAGGGATCAAGCAGCCGGTGGTCAAGCCGGACGGCACGATCGGCGTGGCGACGGTGATGTCGATGACCCTGTCTGTCGATCACCGCGTGATCGACGGCGCGCTGGGGGCGGATTTCCTGGCCGCGATCATCGAGAACCTGGAAAACCCCATGGCCATGCTGGCCTGACGACCCGGTCCCGGCCCCTGTCAGCGGGGGCCGGGGCGCGCATCGATTCCGGTTGCGCCTGTCCGCCGCTGCGTTAGGCTGGGCGCATGTTCACCATCGAACACGAATTCGACGCCACCGTCATCACCCTCATCGACGAGGGCGAGGCGCCGCTGCACGAAGACGTCGTGATCGAAAGCCACGATGGCGGTGCGACCATCAGCCAGATGGACCCCGACACCGAGGAAGTGCTCTACATTCAACTGTCGATGCACCAGTTGAAAGAGCTGAGCGCGGCGCTGAACCTGCCCGAGGGCGTCTATCGCATCCGCCCGACCGGCAAGGATCAGTCCAGCTGAAACAGCTTGTCGCGCGCGGTCTGGCCGCGTTTCAGCGTCAGACGGGTCGGCGCGACGCCCAGCGCCTTGGCCAGAAGCTTTCGCACCGCCTCGTTCGCGCGGCCCTGATCGGCTGGCGCCGTGACCCAGATGCGCAGCGGGTCGCCGTCTTCGATCGCGTCGCGTTTCGCGCGGGGCGTGGCCCGGACCGCCAGCATCGCGCCCGGCCGGGCACGACCGGACAGGTCCGGCAGGCTCATCCCGCCAACGCCCGCGCCATCATCGCCCGGTCCACGTTCCCGCCCGAGGCCACGGCGATCACCGGCCCGTCGCCCGGTCGGAACAGCGCCGCCGCCAGCGCCACCGCGCCGCCCGGTTCCAGCACGATCTTCAGCCGGTCATGCGCCAGCGCCATGGCGGCCAGGGCCTCGGCCTCGGTCACGACATGGCCGGGGCCGCACAGGCGCTTCAGGATCGGCCAGGTCAGATCGCCCGTTTCCGGCGTGATGATCGCGTCGCAGATCGACCCCGCAAGACGGGCGTTGCGCAACCGTTCGCCCGCGATGAGCGAACGCGCCACATCGTCGAAGCCTTCGGGCTCGACCGGCCGCACGCGCAGGCCCGGCGCGCGCGCCTCGAGCGCCAGCGCGATGCCCGAGGTCAGCCCCCCGCCGCCGCAGGGCACAAGCACCTCGGCCCCGGTTACCCCGACCTCGGCCGCCTGATCGGCGATCTCCAGCCCGACGGTGCCCTGCCCGGCAATGACCTCTGCCATGTCGAACGGCTTGACGAGGGTCAGCCCGCGCTCGGCCGCGATCCGGGCGCCCAGCGCATCGCGGTCGGTGGTCGCGCCGCGGTCATAGGTCACCACCTCGGCCCCCAGCGCGCGGGTGTTGGCAATCTTGATGGCGGGGGCGTCGGCGGGCATCACGATCACCGCCGGAATGCCATGGCGCTGCGCCGCCAGCGCCACCCCCTGCGCGTGATTGCCCGACGAATAGGCCAGCACGCCCGCCGGTTTCAGCGCCGAAACCGCGTTCCAGCCACCCCGGAACTTGAACGACCCGGTGTGTTGCAGGCACTCGGCCTTGACGAACACGGGACGCCCCGCGATCTCGTCCAGAAAGGGCGAGGACAGCAGCGGCGTGCGCCGCGCATACCCGTCGAGCCGCCGGGCGGCGGCCTCGATCATTGCGATGTCGCTCATATCAGCAGACCCAGGAAACGGTGGATGGCGCGCAGCGCCTCGGGTTCGTCCAGAAAGGGGATGTGGCCGCGGTCGGGCACGACCTCGTAGATCATGTCGGGCGCGCGTTCGGCCATTTCGTCGGCGGTGGCCTGTGTCAGCAGGTCCGAATTCGCGCCCCGGATCAGCGCCAGCGGTTTGCCCTTGCAGGCCTCGAACAGGGGCCACAGGTCCACCTCGGGCGCCTTCATCGCGGCCAGAAAGGCGGTGCGCAGCGCGGGGTCGTAGTTGATATCCAGGCCCTGGTCGGTCTCGACATAATGCTTGCGCGCCTCCTCCATCCAGCGGCTGGGGGGCACGTCGAACCCCTCCATCCGGTGCTCCATCGCGACGGCGGCGGCGGCATGGCTGCGCGCCTCGGGGCGGCGGCCCAGATAGTCCTGGATGCGCGACAGGCCCAGCTTGTCCACCACCGGGCCGACATCGTTCAGGATCAGCCCGCGCACCCGGTCGGGCGCGGTGGCCGCCAGCACCATGCCGATCAACCCCCCGCGCGAGGTGCCAAGAATGGCGACGCTTTCCAGCCCGAGGTGATCCAGCAGAGCGATCACATCCGCCGATTCCTGGGGAATTGTATAGGTTTCGGCCCCGGTCCAGTCGGATTTGCCGCGCCCACGCGAATCCAGACGGATCATCCGCAGCGGCGGCAGATGCGGCGCGAGATAGTCGAAGTCGCTGCCGTTTCGGGTCAGACCGGGCAGGCACAACAGGGGGATTCCGTGCCCCTCGTCGGTATAGAACAGGCTGGCACCATCGGCGGCGGTGAACTTGGGCATGGGGGTCTCTCGCTGTCTTCGCGCACTAGACCACGGGCGCGCGGGCGGGGCAAGGATCACAAAAGACCGCGTTGCGCCAGTGCCTCGGCCAGGCCCCGGGACGTGGTGAAATGATGCGCGGCCATCCCCACGGCGCGGGCGCCCGCGACATTGGCCGGGCTGTCGTCGATGAACAGGCAATCCCCCGGATCGAGCGCGTTGCGCTCCAGCAGCAGCCGGTAGATCGCGGGGTCCGGTTTCAGCACCTGCGCGTGCCCCGAGACGACCGTATCCTCGAAACAGGTGCCGAGGCGCGGGTGCAATTCCAGCGCCACGGGCCAGGTGTAGGCCGCGAAATTGGTGATCGCGAACAGTCGGTGCCCGGTCGCGGACAGCCGGTCGATCAGCGCCCAGGTGCCGGCGATCGGCTCGCGGATCGTATCGGCGAAGCGGGCCGGGTAATCGGCCAGAGGGGCGGTTTGCCCGGGATGCGCGGCCTCGAGCGCCGCCAACCCCTCGGCAAAGCCGCGGCCGCCGTCCTGGCGATAGTTCCAGTCGTAAAACCCGACGGCGTCGAGATAGGCCAGCGCCTGCGCCGGATCGGGGAAATGCGCCGCTACGGCACGCTCTGGGCGCCAGCGGATCAATACATTTCCAACATCAAAAACCAGATTCATGGGGGAATCGACCCGCTGGATGTCACATTTCCAATAGTCTGACCATTGAGCGGCCTAATGCAACCGCGACCGGATCCGGCGCAAGGCCAACCAGACCCCGCCCACGACCAGCGGGGTCAGCAGTGCCATCAGACCGGGTTTCTCCAGGCCCAGCGGCTCGGCCAGCGGCAGGGCGACATTGGCCAGCAGCCCCACGGCATAATAGCTGATCGCCACCACCGACAACCCCTCGACCGTGTGTTGCAGCCTGAGTTGCAGATCGGCTCGCCGGTCCATGCTGGCCAGCAAGGTCTGGTTCTGCGCCGAGCGCGCGACCTCGACCTGGGTGCTCAGCAGCCGGCCGGCGCGCATGGCGCGTTCGGACAGCACCGCCAGGCGGGCCTCGGCGGCGCGCACGGTCCGCATCGCCGGGTCCCAGCGGCGGCGCATGAACTCGTCCAGCGTCTGCCGGCCGCCAAAGCGCGTCTCGCGCAGCACGGCGATCCGGTCCAGCACGATCGCCGCATAGGCCCGTGTCGCGCTGAACCGGAACGAGGCCGACATTTCGAGCTGCTCGAGCTCGGCCGACACCGCCATCAGGTCGTCCAGCACCGACTCGGCCTGGCTGCCGGCCTGCGCCATGCCGGTCACCAGATCGGCCAACCGGCGATCCAGCGCGCCCATCTCGCCCGAGACGAGGCGCGCCCGCGCCAGCCCCAACATCGAGAGCGCGCGATACATCTCGATCTCGCACAGGCGCTGGACGATGCGGCCGACCCGCCGCGCGCCCTGGTCGGGATGGACGAAGACCGCCATGCGCACATGCCCCGCCGGGTCGATGCGGAAATCCGAGGCCAACACCGCGGCGCCGTCCAGCACCCGGGCCACGGCCAGGCTTTCGCCCACGAACCAGTCGTCCAGCTTGCGGCCCAGCGCGGCCTCGTCGCAGGCCCCGTCCGCCAGGGGCATGGGTTCGATGCGGAACAGGATCGAGGTGACGCGCACCCCCGGCGCCGCCGCCAGCCAGTCGGCGGGAAACAGGTCGAACCCGGCCGGGTCAAAGGGCCGGTCGCTCAGCCCTTCGGCAAAGGCGACCCAGGTCGTGGCCTCGGTGTGGTTTTCCCATTTGACGCCGTGGCGACCCAGCATTCCGGCGTGGTGATTGGCGTCGGGGGCGGGATGCGGCGCGCCGTGACGGTCCAGCAGGGCCAGGAGATGCGCGCGGTCCAGCGCCCGGTCGCGCGCCGCCGCGTCCTGCGCGGGCTTCAGCGCCAGAAACACCGCGGTCGCCGGCACCGGGATCAGCGGCGCGGGGCGGGCGTGCAGTTCGTTCGTCAGCGCGTAGCGCAGCGGGTGGTCCTGGATGGGCGGCATGGTGGGGTCGCGCGTTGAGGGGTTTTCGACACATAAGCGCAGGATGGGCGCACAAAAAACCGCCGAAGTGTCGCAAGCCCGGTCGCGGGACGGTGTGCAAAGGTATCCTTGTATTTGCGCAACAGGCGCTCACCCCCGGTCGAACAGCCCCTTGAGCGCCGCCCCGGTCACCGCGCTGACCCCCGGCCGGCGCCCCATGCGGAACGGCAGCGGCCGGCACAGGTCCATGGCCGCCAGCCCGACGCGCGCCGTCAAGGCGCCGTTCACCACGCCCTCGCCGAAGCGGCGCGAGAGTTTGGACAGCAGCCCCCCGCCGGCGAGCGAGCCGATCAGGTCGTCGCCCACCGCCACCAGGCCGGTCGCCATCAGATGCACCGCCACCGCCCGCGCCAGCCGCCAGTTGCCAAAGGCCCCGGGCCGTCCGCCATAGAGTTCGGCGACCCGGCGGATCATGCGCAGGTTGGCGGTCAGGGCGGCGGCGACATCGGCAAAGGCCAGCGGGATCAGCGCCGTCGCCATCGCGACCTGGCGCGCGGCGGCTTCGATTTCCCGTTGCACCCGGGCATCGAGGCCGATCAGAAGCGTCGCCTCGAGGGTTTCCAGCACGGCCTCGGGGTCCAGAGCGTCCAGGCTGGGGTCCTGCGCGCCATAAAGCCCGCTGACCGCCTGCGCGACCGCGCGGGCCTCGGTCAGGTCGCCCCGGGCCAGCGCGCCCTCTGCCCGCGCGCGGATCGCGCCCAGGCGGCGGACGCGCGCATACCCCAGCGCCTCGCGCCCCGCCCAGAGGATCAGCGCCAGCACCAGCACCCCCGCCAGAACCGCCGCCAGCCAGCCCAGCACCGGCACGCGCGCGATGAGCCGGGCGGCGAAATCCCAGGCCGCGACGCCCAGCACCAGCGACACCAGCCCCGAGCCCGCCCAGAGCACCCAGCGCCCCGGCCCGCCGCCCGACGGCGCGCGCGCCAGCCCCGCCACGGCGCGCTGCATCGCCTGCCCTTCGGGCCTGTCGATCTCGGGCGCGGCGGCGACGTCGGGCGCGGGTTCGTCGTCGATCTCGATCACCAAGGGCCCGTGGTTCGTCATGCCGACCTCATATCAGCCACACTCAGACCAGCTTGTCGCCGATCAGGAATTCCGCCGCCGCGTCCAGACGGATATGCGGCAGGCCCTGCCCCGGGATGCGGTTCAGCACCGGGGGCGCGAAATGCATCACGCCGTAATCGCCTTGCAACCAGCGCCCGGCCCCGTCGCGGGCGGGGGCCAGCAGACGCGCCGGGTCCTCGGGCAGTTCGCCCGCATTGACCGCGGCTTGCCGGCCGTCCATCAGCCGCCCGCGCACCACATCGACCGCACGGCCGCTGTAGTCGCGGGTTTCCTCGACCGTGGCGCGCAGCGCGGCCAGCGACAACGCGGCGGTCTCGGCGCCCGAAAAGCGGGCGCGGTCGCGCGCCTCGCGCAGCATCGCCTCGACCAGGGCGGTCAGGCGGGGGTGTTGGGTGTGGTGCAGGTGGTCGGCCTTGGTCGCGGCGAACAGGATCTTCTCGACCCGCCGCCCCCTCAGTAGCGACGAGAAGAACCCGTTCGCCCCGGGGCGAAAGGCCTGCAACACCTCGGCCATGGCGCGGCGCTGATCTTCCAGCGCGGCCGGGCCCTGATGCACCGCCTCGAGCACGTCGATCAGCACGACCTGCCGGTCGATGCGGGCAAAATGGGCCTCGAAGAAGGGGCGGACGACCTGCGCCTTGTAGCCGTCAAAGCGGCGCGCCATCTCGCGCCACAGGCTGCCGCGCCGGCCCTCGGCACCGGGCAGGGGCGCAAAGGTCAGGACGGGCGATCCGGCCAGGTCGCCCGGCAGCAGGAACCGCCCGGGCGAGCAATCGGACCAGCCGGCGGCGCGGGCCTCGGTCAGGTAGGCGGTGAAGCTTCGCGCCAGGTCCTGCGCCACGCTTTCGTCATGCGCGCGCTGCGGGTCGGTGCCGTCGAGCAGCGCCAGGAAAGGCCCGGCCTGGTCGCGGCTGGGCAGGCGGGCCAGCAGCTCGGCCGACCAGTCGGCATAGCTCTTGCCCATCAGGCCCAGGTCCAGCAGCCATTCGCCGGGATAATCCACGATGTCGAGGTGCAGCTTGCGCGGTCCCCCCAGCCCGGTGAGGCCCGCAAGCAGGCCCGTCGGCGCCAGCCGGAAGCTGAGTCTGAGCTCGCTGACCGCGCGGGTGCCGTCAGGCCAGCGTGGCGCGTCGCCCGTCAGCGCCGCCAGATGCGATTCATAGTCGAACCGCGGCAGTGTCATGTCGGGCTGCGGCTGCAACCAGACGCCATGGATGTGCCCGGCCTGAACGGCGCGCATCCGCTGCATGCGCCCCGGCTCCATCAGGTTCTGCACCAGCGCGGTAATGAACACCGTCTTGCCCGCACGGCTGAGCCCGGTCACCCCCAGCCGCACCACCGGCTCGAAGAACGCCTCGGACACCGTGTCGCCCACGGCTTCGATCGACTGCACGAGGCGTCCGGTCAGTGAGGGCATGACGGTGGGCGGGCTCCGTTCGGTTGCGCCGGGGGTTCGCCAAGACAATAGGCATCGCCGGGCGCAATTTGAAGGGCAAGGGCTTGCCCAATCCCCCCGCGCGGCCTTAGGTGCGGGGCATGACGGATGTTCTGCTTTCCATCGGCCACGGCTATGCCGGCCGCGCGACCGAGACCGCGTTGCCGGACGGCTGGCGGGTGCTGGGCACCTCGCGCCAGCCCGGCGCGGCGGTGCGCTGGCCCCAGGATGCCGCCCGCGCCATGGCCGAGGCCACGCATCTGCTGTCCTGGGTGCCGCCAGGGCCCGACGGCGACCCGGTGCTGCCGGTGATCGCCGACCTGCCCGCACCGCACTTGCGCTGGATCGGCTATGCCTCGGCCTCGAGCCTCTATGGCGACACCGCCGGTGCCTGGATCGACGAAACCGCCCCCGACGCGCCGACGACCGAGAGGGGCCGCGCGCGCCATGCCGCCGAACGGGCCTGGGAGGGCTTTGCCCGAACGCGCGGCCTGCCGCTGGCGCGGCTGCGCATCGCCGGTATCTACGGGCCCGGCCGCTCGGCGCTGGATGCGATCAAGGCCGGACGCGCCCAGCGGGTGACGCGGCCCGGGCAGGTCTTCAACCGCATCCATGTGGACGATCTGGGCCGGATCGCCGCCGCCGCCGCCCGGGTCCGGTTCGACGGCCCGCTGATCGTGTCGGATCACGAACCCGCCCCGCCCGCCGATGTCACGACCTATGCCGCGCGCCTGCTGGGCCTGCCCCCACCCCCCGAAATCCCCTATGCCGAGGCCCGCCTGTCACCGACCGCGCAAAGCTTCTGGGCGGAGAACAAGCGCCTCAGGTCGCGCCATCTCGACGCGCTGGGCGTCCGGCTGGACTATCCCACCTACCGCGAGGGGTTGAGCGCGCTCGCCTCGCGCGACCCACACGCCGGGGGGTGAAGGGGCAAGGCCCCCGGACCCCGCCACCACAGGACCCGCCATGCCCCGCTTCGCCTTTCGCGTCGAATACCTGGGAACGCCGTTCAACGGCTGGCAACGCCAGGACAGCCAACCCTCGGTCCAGCAGGCCATCGAAGAGGCGCTTGCGCGGGTCGAGCCGGCCGAGCCCCGCATCGCCGCCGCCGGGCGCACCGATACCGGCGTCCATGCCACGGGCCAGGTCGCCCATGCCGATCTGACCCGCGACTGGGCGCCCGAGCGGCTGATGGAGGCGGTGAACCACCATCTGAAGCCCCTGCCCGTCGCGCTGACCGCCTGCGCCCGCGTGACCGAGGATTTCCACGCGCGCTTTTCCGCCATCGAGCGGCGCTATACCTTCCGGCTGGTGGCCCGGCGCGCCCCGGTGGTGCAGGACGCAGGCCAGGTCTGGCAAGTGCGCCATCCGCTCGATGTGGCGGCGATGCGCGCGGGCGCCCGGGCGCTGATCGGCACGCATGATTTCACGACGTTCCGCGCCAGCCTGTGCCAGGCCAGATCGCCGGTGAAGTCGCTGGACGAGATCACCCTGGACGCGGTGCCCTATCCCGCCGGGGTCGAAATCCGGTTCCACCTGCGCGCGCGCAGCTTCCTGCACAACCAGGTGCGTTCGATCGTCGGCACGCTGGAACGGGTCGGCGCCGGCGCCTGGCCTCCCGGCCGCGTGGCCGAGGCGCTGGCCGCCCGCGACCGCGCCGCCTGCGGGCCGGTCTGCCCGCCGCAGGGGTTGTGCCTGACAGGCGTGGGATACCCCGAGGACCCGTTCGCGGGTTGAGAGGCTGGGGGGCCAGCCCCCCAGACCCCCCGGGATATTTGGGGCACAAAGAAGGGGGCGGTTCCGGGCCGTTCAGAGCGCGGTGCCCTCGGGCGGCTGGCAGGGTTTGGGCGCGCTGAAAGGGGTGGCGCCCAGCCCCTCGGCCCGGATCGCGGCCTGGACCGAGGGACGGGTTTCCAGCCTTTGCACCAGGGCCTTGAGCCCCGGGTAGTCAGCGGCCGTGAACCAGGCGCCCATGGGGGCATAGAGCGCCGCCCAGCGCATCGTCACGGCGGCATAGAGGTCCAGGATTGTCGGATCCGCGCCGCCGAACCAGGGTTGGCCCACGAGAGCTTCGAGCAGGGTGTAATGCCCCGCGAGGCGCCGCGTCACGCCCGCGTGCAGGGCCTCCATCGCGTCGATGTCCGGGCCGACGTATTGCTGCGGATAAAAGACGATCCGCAGATCGGCGTGCAGGGAATTCGACAGCCAGAACAGCCATTTCAGGACCGGCCCGCGCGCGGGATCGCCGGGCGGGGGCGCCAGCGGTCGGCCCGAGGGCGGCGCGCCATGGGTTTCCGTCAGCCACAGCAGGATCGCGGCGGTTTCCGACAGCGGGCCCTGCGGCGTTTCCAGCACCGGGATCAGCCCCGCGGGGTTCAGCCTGAGAAAGGCCGCGCTTTTCTGCTGGCGGATGCTGCGGTCCACCAGTTCCGTGCGATAGGTCAGGCCCAGTTCCTCGAGCGCGAGGCGCACGACGAGCGAGGCGTTGTCGGGGGCGTAGTGCAGGGTATACAAAGTCAGCCCTCCTCGCGACGGAGGATGCCGGTGACGGCGGCGGCGGACATCGCCATTTCGGGCGGGCTGGGGGCGGCGAATTCGGCGAGGGCGCGGGGCATCACGATCCTGGGGCGTCGGGGTGCCGCCACCCTCGCGGAGGGGAGGTATCGCTGTCAATTCCCGTTTCGGGCGAAAATCCGCGCCAGCCCCTATGAGAGACGCGCGGACCTGCTATAACCGGGGCATCCCCAGCCGGAGCGCCTGAAATGGTCCTGCAACTCACCCCCATCGACCGCGCGAAATTTGCCGCCGCCCGCCGGGCCGTCGATCTGGTCGAGGACGGCATGAAGCTGGGCCTCGGCACCGGATCGACCGCCGCCTGGATGGTGCGCGCGCTGGCCGAGCGGGTGCGCGAGGAGAACCTGCGGCTGACCTGCGCCGCGACCTCGCGGCGGACGGCGGAACTGGGGCAGGAGCTGGGCCTCAAGGTGCTGCCGCTGGACGAGGCCGGTTGGCTGGACCTGACCATCGACGGCACCGACGAATTCGACGCCGACCTCACGCTCATCAAGGGCGGCGGCGGGGCGCTGCTGCGCGAAAAGATCGTCGCGACGGCCTCGGACCGGATGGTGGTCATCACCGACGCCTCGAAGGAGGTGAAGACGCTGGGCCATTTCCCGCTGCCGGTCGAGGTGATCCCCTTTGGCTGGCAGGCCAGCCGGATGCTGATCGAGGAATTGCTGAACGCGATGGACGTCATGGGCACCAACGCCACGCTCAGAATGAACGGCGAACGGCCCTTTGTCACCGACGAGGGCAATGTCATCCTGGACCTGGGCCTGGGCCGGATCGGCAACCCCCGGCAATTGTCGCTGGCGCTGAATCAGGTGCCCGGCGTGATCGAGAACGGCCTGTTCATCGACATCTGCGACGCGGTGGTGATCGGCTACGCCGACGGCCGGGTCGAATTTCGGGACCTGACCGAGGGCACCGTCGAGAACGAGCGCATCATCTTCGAGGAAACCGACAACATTTTTCGCGATCTCTGACCTGCGACAGCTTGCCGGTGGAAATCGCGCGCCGATGGCCTATTCTGGGTCCAACACCGGAGGTTCCCATGTCTGCCACGCTGCCCGACCCCGACCAGGACCCGCGCCTGCCCCGGCTGGTGCGGCTGTATATGCGGCAGGTTGCCATCGGCTTTGGCCTGTCGGGGGTGTTCGTCGGGTTGCTTCTGGGGTTCGACGTGGCCCATCTGCGCAGCCTGATGATGGCGACGCAGGGCGGGTTCATTGCCGCCTTCATGCTGTTCTTCTTCAACGGGTTGGTGTTCGCCGGCGTGCAATTCGCCATCACCATCATGCGCATGGCCGACCCCGACGACAAGGGGCCGAAGGGCGGGCACCGCGCGCCGGTGGCCACGCGCCAGCCCGCGCGGGTGCGCGTCTCTGCCGGGCGTTGAAAGCCGGGCGGTGAAACCGGGCCTGGGGTCCCGGCGTCGGGGGATTGGGTGGCGGGCCCGCAGCGACCGTTTCGGGCTGATTTTCCCGAGAGCCTGACGAATCAGGTGGGCGCCAGATACCAGGGCCAGGACCCTGACAGAGCCAGCTCCCTCGGAAATGCTTATCGGCCACTGGAAAAGTGCCGTCCACGTGAAGAGCAGAACCCGCCGCCTCATACTCTAGGCTTCGGAAGGCCGCGCTTCAAGGGGGCGCAGGCACTGGACCAAAGCGGGAACATCCGTTAACCTCGGCGCCATGCCCGACGATCTGCTTCTGCCCGGTCAACGGCTGACGCGCGGCGTTGCCCGCCTGCTGCGCAGCCACGATTTCGCCACCCTCGACGAGGTGGCGCCGCGCCCTGGACTCAGGGCCGATGTGATGGCTCTGGGTCCAGGCGGCGAAATCTGGATCGTCGAATGCAAATCCTCGCGCGCGGATTTTCAGTCGGACCGCAAATGGCAAGGCTATCTGGAATGGTGCGACCGCTATTTCTGGGCGGTGCCGGCGGATTTCCCGGTCGATATCCTGCCGCGCGACGTGGCCGGGCTGATCCGCGCCGACGACTGGTTCGGCGAGATCGTCGCCATGGCCCCCGACCGGCCGCTGGCCGCCGCACGGCGCAAGGCCCTGACGCTGCGCTTTGCACGGATGGCCGCGCTCAGGCATCACGCGATGCGCGACCCGCGCCCCTAGGTCAGTCGCTGACGCCCCACCAGCGCAGGGTCTGGCGGAAATGGTGGTCGATACCGGCCACGGCCGCCACGGCATCGCCCGAATCCAGCGCATCCAGGATGACCAGGTGTTCCTGCATGGCCGAGGCGATCCGGTCGGCCAGGAAGGGGCGCGTGCGCTGGATGATCGCCACCCGGGTCCGGTTGGCCTCGTAGCTGTCTTGCAGCAGCGGATTGTCCAATGCCTCGGCCAGGAGGTCGTGCAGGCTGAGATCCACCGCGATGGCGCGCGCGGACAAGGGTTGATCCGGCCCCGCTCCGGTGCCGTTGGCGACGCAGGCCAGCAACGCCTCGTGGTCGCGGCGCAGCGCCGCCAACGCCGGCCCGCCCCCCCGCGCGATCAGGCGGCGCGCGCCCTCGCTGTCCAGCACCGCGCGCAGGTCCAGACAGGCGCGCGTCCGGTCGCTGCCCGCATCCATCACCCGCACACCCCGCTTTGGCAGAATCTCGACGAAACCCAGCGCCTCGGCCCGTTTGACGGCCTCGCGCACCGAGGCGAGCGGAAAGCCCAGGATCGCGATCAGGTCCGACATGGAAAAGAAGGAACTCGACGGCAGGCGCCCGGTGCGCAGCGCGGCGACAAAGCGCGCGTGGGCCTGATCCGCCGCCAGGGCCTGCAAAGGCTCGATCCGGTTCATGCACCCTCCTGCGGGTCGATTATCAGGAAACCCAGACAAATGTTTCCTGAAATTCCTGAATAAACATCACCTGGCATTCTATGTAACATGTCAGATATCCGCGCTCAAGATCACAAAGCGGACACAGACCAACACGGGAGATCCCTTCGCATGGCCCACGAGGACCTGACTGTCGCGGCGCACGATCGCGCGCTCTACAACGAAGACCTTGCCCCCATACCGCACGACCGGCGCAAATGGGGCAGTTTCGAGATCTTCAACGTCTGGAACAACGACATCCAGAGCCTGTTCGGCTACACGCTGGCGGCCTCGTTGTTCATATCCTACGGCCTGAACGGCTGGTGGACGCTGGCGGCGATCGTGCTGTCGGGCGTGTTCGTGATGATCCTGGTGAACCTGACCGGGCGCCCTTCGGTGCGCTACGGGGTCCCCTATGCGGTCATGGCGCGGGCGTCGATGGGGGTAACGGGCGCACGGTTTCCGGCCACGATCCGGGGCATCGTCGCGATCTTCTGGTATGGCGCGCAGACCTATTTCGCCTCGACCGCGGTGTCGCTGATGCTGTCGTCGCTGCTGGGGCTTTCGGGCGATGGCGCGACCGTTCTGGGCATGACGGGAATCGACTGGATCTCGTATGTGCTGGTGGCGCTGTTCCAGATCGGCCTGTTCATGATGGGCATCGAATGGGTCGGCAAGTTCCTGAACTGGGCCGGGCCCTTCGTCTACGCGGTGATGATCGCGCTGGCGCTGATGATCTGGTGGAAAGCGGGCAACGGCCTGTTCACCGAGATCGGCAACATCTTTCAAGCCAACGAAGCGGAAGCGACGCGCGGCCCGGTCATGGCCTTCATCGCCATCGTCGGCACGATGATCGCCTATTTCGCGGCGGTGGTCATCAACTTCGGCGACTTCGCCCGCTTCGTGCAGACCGAGGGTCAGATGCGGCGCGGCAACTTCTGGGGGCTGCCGGTGTCGATGGCCTTCTTCTCGTTCATTGCGCTGTTCATCACGGCCGGCACGGTGGTGCTGTTCGGGGAAAAGCTGACCAACCCGGCCGACATCGTCGCTCGGGTGGACAATCTGGGCCTGACGGTGATCGCCGCGCTGACCTTCTTTGCCGCGACCGTCGGCATCAACCTGGTCGCCAACTTCATCCCGGCGGCCTATGACATGGCGAACCTTGCGCCGTCGCGGATCAGCGCGCGCAGCGGCGGCATCATCGCGGCGGTCATCGCCTTTGTCATCGGCGCCCTGTGGGTTTCGGTCATCTCGCAGATCGGCATCGCCAAGTTCGTCGATACGCTGGGCGCGACGCTGGCACCGCTCTATGGCATCCTGGTGGCGGACTACTACCTGGTGCGCCGCGGAAAGCTGAACGTGCAGGACCTGTTCTCGGCCAGCCCCGAGGGGGCCTATCACTATGCCAACGGCTGGAACAAGGCGGCGATCGGCGCCTTTGCGCTGGCGGCGATCTTCTCGCTGGCGACGGTGTGGGTTCCGGCGCTTGGGGCCCTGTCGGGCTTTGGCTGGGTGATCGGCGCGGTGCTGGGCGGCCTGCTGCACGTCATCTTCATGCGCCGCGCGGCGCAGCCCCAGGGCTGAGCGATCCGGGGGGGCCGCGCCTTTCCCTGGCCCCCTGGCCTGGCCCCCGCGTCCGACGTGGGGGCCTTTTTGCATCGCCCGCGTGGCGCGCGTGGCGAGGTGGCCGGGACCCGAAACGCAAGACGCCCCACCGGGTCGGGTGGGGCGTCGGGGGCGTCAGGGGCGCAGGGGCGCCGCGATCAGTTCGAGACGCTTTCCAGATAGGCCCACATGTCCTCGGCCCCCGAGGCGAGGCGGAAGTTCATCCCCGCGCGCCCGCTGTCGATACCGAGTTGCGCGTGCAGGAACGCGTTGGGATCGGCGACATACTGGGTGAACAGGTCTTCGGTCCAGACCGCGCCGGTGGCGGCGTAATCCTGCATCAGCTGGCTGTAGCGGAACCCGTCCTGCGAGCCGACGGCGCGTCCCGACAGGCCGTAGAGGTTGGGCCCGGTGCGGCCGCCGCGCTGGATCACGGTCCCGTCGGGGGCGGTGATGGAATGGCAGCTCCGGCAGTTGCGCCACAGGGCCTCCCCGGCCGCGGCATCGCCGGCGAAGGCGGTGGTGGCCGAAGCCCCCAGCGAAACGGCCGCAACGGCGGACAGGGCAACGATTTTCATCATGACGATACTCACTCCGGCTGCGCGGGGCAGCGATGCCTCGCAGGACTCTGTGCCCGCCCTATATAGGCCATGGCCCCCGGGCAGGTCTAGGGAATGCAACGATTTGTCACACGGATGTCACGGCTTGAGCCGGAATCCGCTTTTGATCCACGCCCAGCACAGAACCGACAAGGCCAACGCGACACCCGCAGTCACCGCCAGCCCCAGGGCGGGCGCCGCGTCGGATTGACCCAGATAGGCAAAGCGCGCGCCGTCGATCAGGTAGAAGATCGGGTTCAGATGGCTGAGCGTCGCCATGACGGGCGGCATCGCGGCGGTGGAATAGAACGTCCCCGACAGGAACGACAGCGGCGTGACGATGAAATTGGTGACGGCAGCGATCTGGTCGAACTTGGCCGCCAGGATGCCGGCGGCGATCCCCAGCGCGCCCAGCATCGCGCCGCCGATCACCGTGATCGCCAGCAACCACAGCGGATGGGCCGGCCACAGCCCCAGCGCCAGGCCGACCGCCAGCACGATCACCGCCGCGACAAGCAACCCGCGCGCGATGCCGCCGGCCAGGTAGCCCGTAACGATCTCGGCCGGGGACAGCGGCGGCATCAGCGTGTCCACGATGTTGCCCATGACCTTTGCCCCGACCAGCGACGACGAGGTGTTGGCAAAAGCGTTCTGGATCACCGACATCATCAGGATACCGGGCGCCAGAAAGGCGACAAAGGGCACCCCCATGACCGGCGCGCGGTTGCCCCCCATCGCCAGCGAGAAGATGCCGATGAACAGCCCCGCGGTGACCAGCGGCGCGGCGACGGTCTGCTGCCAGACGGCAAGGAACCGTTTCACTTCGCGCCGCGCGAGCGTCGCCATGCCGACCCAGTTCATCCGGCCGAAACGGCGTGCGCCCATGGCGCGCAGCTCGGTCAGGGATGCGGCCGGGACGGGGGAACGGGTCATGGCGGGTTTCCTTGGTCAGGGGCGCGGACGGGGCGCGGACGGATCGGGCGGGGTTCAGGGCATTGCGTTCGACGCGGGCTGCTTGTATCTCACCCACTCCCCGATAGAATAGGGGCGATCGACGCCAAGGCCCGTATCGACGGGCCGTTTTCATGCAGTTTCTCGCGGAGCGCAACCGATGTCCTGGACCGATGAACGGGTCGAATTGCTCAAGAAGATGTGGGCCGAGGGCAAATCCGCCTCGCAGATCGCCAAGGAACTGGGCTCGGTCACCCGCAACGCGGTGATCGGCAAGGTCCACCGGCTGGGCCTGTCGAGCCGCACCAGCGACAGCGCCTCGGACCCCGAACCCGCCGCCAGCGCCCCGGCGCCGGACGCGGCACCCGCGTCCACCCTGGAACCGGCCGCGCGCGCGCCCGCGCCGCAACCCGAGCCCGCGCCGGCCGCCGAACCTGCCGCCCCGTCGAGCCGCCCGCGCGCGCCGCGCCCCGGCCACCGCCCCCGCCCCGGTGCCCGGCCGCCGCCCGATCGTGCCCGCCGGACAGCCGCTGCCGCCGCAACCTTCGGCCAACGAGATCTCGCCCGAAACCCTGGCCACGGTGCGCGAGGTCGAGAAGACCGCGCGCAAGCTGACGCTGATGGAACTGACCGAGCGGACCTGCAAATGGCCGATCGGCGACCCCGCGACCGAGGAATTCTGGTTCTGCGGACTGCCCTCGGCGCCCGGAAAACCCTATTGCGAGGCGCATGTGTCGGTGGCGTTCCAGCCGATGCAAGCGCGCCGCGACCGCCGGCGCTAGGCGCGGCGCGGGACGCGGAACCGCAGGCGCCGGGGGGCTGCTCGCCCCCCGGACCCCCTCGCCAAAGGGGGTTTTCCACCCCCTTTGGATACCCCCGAGGATATTTCCGGCACAAAGAGGGGGTCTGTCAGGCGCCGGTCAGACCGGGTTCGGCAGCGGCTCGCCGCGTTGGAAGGCGCGCGCGTTGGCCACCGCCATGAGGCCCATCTGCGTGCGGACCTCGAGCGCCGCCGTGCCGAGGTGGGGCAGAAGCGTGACATTGTCGAGTTGGCGCAGGGCCTCGGGGACACGGGGTTCGAATTCGTAGACGTCGAGCCCGGCTCCGGCGATGCGCCGTTCCCGAAGCGCGGCGATCAGCGCCGCTTCGTCCACGATATCGCCGCGCGCGATGTTGACCAGATGCGCGTGAGGCCGCATTGCCGCCAGTTCCCGCGCGCCGATCAGATGGTGGGTCGAGGGTGCGGCGGGCACCGCGACCACCACCACGTCCGACTGGTCCATCAGCGCCAGCAGGCTGTCCACGGGCTGCGCGCCAGGCACCGCGCGCGGGCTGCGGGTGTGGTAGAGCACGCGCATGTCGAAGCCGAAATGCGCCCTCCTGGCGATCGCCTGCCCGATCCGCCCCATGCCGACGATCCCCAGCGTCTTGCCCGTCAGGTGCAGGCCCAGCATCTGGGTGGGGTGCCAGCCCTCCCACCGGCCCGAGCGCACGAGGCGCTCGCCCTCGGCCGCGCGGCGGGCGCTCATCAGCATCAGCGCAAGGGCGATGTCGGCGGTCGCGTCGGTCACCGCGCCCGGGGTGTTCGTGACCTGAAGCCCCGCCGCCCGCGCTGCCGCCACGTCGATGTGGTTGTAGCCTACGCCGAAATTGGCCAGCAG
This sequence comes from Rhodobacter sp., assembly GCA_020637515.1. Classification (NCBI taxonomy): domain Bacteria; kingdom Pseudomonadati; phylum Pseudomonadota; class Alphaproteobacteria; order Rhodobacterales; genus Rhodobacter; species Rhodobacter sp. The sequence goes on from JACKKG010000001.1 coordinate 3,193,519, forward strand.
GCGCGCCCGGGGCGTGCAGGCGGCAAAGATCGGGGCCTGGAACCGGTCGCCCAGCGTCGGCAGCACCACATCGTAGCCGGTCAGCGCGGCGATCATTTCGGCATCGCTCATCGGTGCGTTCGAAGGGCGCACCGTGACGTCGAAGGCCGCGCGGGCGGCGTCGAGCACGGCATCGGGCAGAGGGCGCGCGATGAAGAGCCGCATCAGCACATCCGCGCGCCGTTCGGCACCGCGCGCTCGGGCCCGATCACCACCACCGCGTCGGCGGCATCGTGCAGGCCCAGCACCAGAACTTCGGACAGGAAAGGGCCGATCTGGCGCGGCGGAAAGTTGACCACGGCCAGCACCTGACGGCCCAGAAGATCGTCCTTGCCGTAATGCGCGGTGATCTGCGCGGACGAGCGTTTGACGCCGACTTCGGGGCCGAAATCGACGGTCAGCTTCCAGGCGGGTTTGCGCGCCTGGGGGAAGTCGTCGACCGCGATCACGGTGCCGGCGCGGATATCGACCTTGAGGAAATCGTCGAAGGAAATCATTGCCCCAGCTCCCGCGAGCGGTCGGCGGCGGCCTGCACCGCCCGGGCCAGCAGGGGCGCGAACCCGTCGGTTTCGTTCATCAGCACGCCCAGCGCAGCCGCGGTGGTGCCGCCCGGCGAGGTGACGTTGATCCTGAGCTGGGCGGCGCTTTCCGGCGATTGGTGCGCCAGTTCGCCGGCCCCGCAGACCGTCGCCCTCGCCAGCCGCGTGGCCATCTCCTCGGGCAGGCCCTGCGCGACGCCGGCGGCGGCCAGGGCCTCGATCAGGTGGAACACATAGGCGGGACCCGAGCCCGACACCGCGGTCACCGCATCCATCTGCGATTCGGAGTCCAGCAGCACGGTCTCGCCCACGGCGGCCATCAATTGCTGCGCCAGCGCCAGCGCGTCCGGGCTGACCCGCGCATTGCCGATCAGCGCCGAGATCCCGCGCCCGACGGCGGCTGGCGTATTGGGCATGACCCGCACCACGGGCGTGCCCACGCCAAGCGCGTCTTCGATGGCTTGCAAGGACGTGCCCGCGGCGATCGACACAAAGACCGTGCCCCCGCCCCCCAGCGCCTGTAGCCTGGGCAATGCCGCGCCCATCATCTGCGGCTTCACCGCCAACAGCGCCATGGCCGGCGTCGCCGGCAGCGGGCCGTTCAGATGCACGCCGGTCGCTTTCAACCAGTCCGACGGCGCAGGTTCGAGAACATGCACCGACGCCACCGGAAGCCCCGTTTTCAGCCAGCCCTCGAGCAGGGCCGAGCCCATCTTGCCGCAGCCCAGCAGCACAATCCCCCGCTGGGCGATGTCGCGCATGTCCATTCCGCAATCCCTTTCCGTTTGGTCAGAGCCTAGCGGCGGGTCGCGGCAAGCGAAAGGGCCCCTTGCCGCGGATTTTGGGGGTCCGGATTTTTGGACTCGGGTGGCTGCCGCGCGGCGCGGGCGCCAAGGAGGTCAGGCGCGCCCGTAGGCCTGCGCGATGGCCAGCTTCAGGGCCTCGTCCGGGGCCCGGTCGGCCCAGGCGACCAGTTGAAAGGCCGGGTAGAAGCGTTCGCACGCGGCGACGGCGGCTTGAATCATCTGGTCGATCTGTTCGGGCGCGGCGATCTGCGCACCGCTCAACAACAGGCCGTAGCGCCAGACCATCAGGTTCTGCTGCGCCCAGTAGGTGAAGCCGCCCGACCAGACCAGATCGTTGGCCAGGTTGAGGATTTCGTAAACCTCGGCCATGCGGTCGGTCGGGGGTTCCATGTCGTAGGTGCAGATCAGGCGCAGGGTCTCGTCCGCGCCGGACCAGGCGAGCGTCAGCGAATAGCTTCGCCACTGCCCTTCGACCGACATGGCGATCTGGTCGTCCGCGACACGGTCGAAATCCCAGGCGCGAAATTCGGCCAGGGTCTCGACGATGTCGATCGGATGGATCTCGGCGGTCAGCAGGTGGTCCTCGACGAGGGGCATATCCCGGCTTTCTCTGTTCGAGCCTCAACGGGGCCGCCCCACTATCACTGTGGGTTACGGCGAAGAGAGCGTCAATATCTGGCCTCTCTTACTAGATATGGTGGACGATGCGCGAAACCCTGTAAAGGTCTTTTTCTTGTGGAAAACTTGGCAATTCTTGCCCTGCGCGCGCCCTCGACCGGAAATCCGCCGACCGGAAATCCGCCGACTGGGGGTGCCCGGCGCCGGGTCCGGCCGGGGCGGCCTTGAACCCGGGTCTCGGCAGGGCGCGCGTGCGACGTTTCCACAGGGCGGCGCGGGGTGTAGACTGGAACCCGTCCCCGCCGCACCACCGGAGCCTGCGACATGCGCCCTGCCCCCGTCTTTGCCCTGATCCTTGCCCTTGCGCCGGCCGCTGCCGGCGCCGCCAGTTTCGACTGCACCCTGCCCACGCTGACGCCCAACGAACTGGCGATCTGCAACAACCGCGATCTCAACGATGCCGATGTGCAGATGGTCACCACGTTGCACCTGCTGAGCGGATTGTTCGGCATGGGTCGGCGCGGCGCGATGATGGACGACCAGCGCGCCTGGCTGCAAGGGCGCATGGCCTGTGGCGCTGATGTCGCCTGCATCCGCGAGTCCTATGCCCGTCGCCTGCAAGAGTTGCAGGCCGTCTATGACAGCATCGACCGGCCACTCTGACCTGTTCCCCGGCGCGATCCGCGTCTAGTCTGACGACGGGATCGCCGGAGGTCGGAATGCGATTTGATCCAGGGCTTGCGCTAACCGCGGCGACCGTGGCGGGGCTGGGTCTGGCGGCGCTGGGCCGCTGGGCGCTGGACAGCGCGATGATCGAGGGGCCGGGCCTGGCGCTGGCCTATCTGGCGGGTGGGGTCCCGGCGGCGCTGACGGCGCTGCGCGAATTGCGCACGCGCCGCATTCTGGACATCGACCTGTTGATGGTCACCGCCGCGCTGGCCGCGCTGGCGGTCGGCGCGGCGCTGGAGGGGGCGGTGCTGCTGGCGCTGTTCTCGATCTCGAACACGCTGGAAGACCGCGCCATGGGCCGGGCCCGCCGCGCGGTCGAGGCGCTGATGGCGCTGCGCCCCGAGACCGCCTTTCTGGTCACCGCCGACGGCGTCGTCGAGGTTCCCGTCGCGACCTTGAGCGCGGGCGACACGGTGGTGCTGCGCCCCGGGGCGCGGGTGCCGGTGGACGGGGTGATCGCCTCGGGCGACGGGTCGCTCGACGAAAGCACGATCACCGGCGAATCGATGCCCGTGCACAAGGCCGCCGGCGCGCCGGTGTTCGAGGCGACGGTGAACCTGAACGGCGTGTTGCAGGTCACCGTGACGCGCGCGATGGCCGATTCGACCGTCGCCCGGATGATCGCCCTGGTGACCGAGGCCCAGGCCGCCAAGGCCCCGTCCGAGCGTTTCAGCGATTGGTTCGGCCAACGCTACACGCTGCTGGTGCTGATCGGCGCGGGGCTGGCACTGGCCGGGTTTCTGGCGCTGGGCTGGGGCTGGAACGACGCGCTTTACAGGGCGGCGACGCTGCTGGTCGCGGCCAGCCCCTGCGCGGTGGTGATCTCGGTTCCGGCGGCGATCCTGTCGGCCCTGGGCGCGGCGGCCCGCGGCGGCGTGCTGTTCAAGGGGGGCGCGGCGCTGGAAACCCTGGCCGAGGTGCGGGCCTTTGCCTTTGACAAGACCGGCACGCTGACCACCGGCAAGGCCGAGGTGACGGGCCTGTGGGCGGCCGAGGGCGACCCCGACGCGGTGCTGCGTCTGCTGGCCGGGATCGAGGCCCAGTCCGAGCACCCGATCGGGCTGGCCGTCCGCGCCGAGGCCCTGCGACGCGCGCTGACCCCGATTGAGGTGACCGAGGTCCACACGACCCCCAGCGAAGGGATCGAGGGGCGTGACCCCGAGGGTGCGCTGTGGGCCGGAAACGCGCGGATGGCGACGCGTCAGGGCGCCGGACTTGCCCACCCGCCGGCCCTGGCCGAGGGGGCCCAGACGCTGGTGTTGCTGGGGCGCGGATCACGGCTGCTGGGGGCGGTGACGGTCGCCGACCGCCCGCGCGACAGCGCCCGGGCCGGGCTGGCGGCGCTGCGATCCTCGGGCGTGGCCCGGCGGGCGATGATGACGGGCGACCGGCGCGCGGTGGCGCTGCGAATCGGCGCCGAACTGGGCCTGACCGAGGACGAGATCCACGCCGACCTGCTGCCCGGCGACAAGGTCCGTCTGGTGGCCGACCTGGCCCGCGACGGCAAGGTCGCCTTTGTCGGTGACGGCGTGAACGACGCGGCCGCGTTGGCGCGCGCCGATGTCGGCATCGCGATGGGCGCGGCCGGGTCCGAGGTGGCGCTTCAGGCAGCCGACGTCGCGCTTCTGTCCGACGACATGACCCGCCTCGCCGCGGCGCATCGGCTGGCCCGCCGCACCGCCCGCGTGATCCGCCAGAACCTGGCCTTCGCGCTGGGGGCGATGGCGATTCTGGTCACCGCCGGGCTGATCTGGGAACTGCCCCTGCCGCTGGCCGTGCTCGGCCACGAGGGGGGCACGCTTCTGGTGGTGATGAACGGGCTCAGGTTGCTTGCGGACCCGATCCGCGCCGACCGGGGCGCCGCTAGAACCGCGTCCAGGGATTGATCCCCTGCCGCCTCAGGGCGCGGTAGATCAGCACCATGTAGAGAACGTCACAGACGAACACGGTGACGATGAAACTGGCGACAAAGGCGCCCTCGGTGCCCCGTGTGAGCAGGTAGACCACGCCGCCGGTGACCGATGTGCCGATCCACTTTGCCCAGGCGATGGTGAAGCTTTGCCCGTCGGTGGTGCCGCGCGCGAAGAACATCGCCAGGAACGAGATCGACATGATCGCGTTCTGCCCGAAGGCGATCAGCTTGGCGGCCTCGATCTGGTCGCGGTGGAAATAGACGTCGAACTGTCGAAAGAACTGCCCGCCGGTATACATCACGCAGCCCGAGAAGATCAGCAACCCCGCCGTGAACGCCAGCCACTGCCCCCGGCTCAACCCGTATATTCGCGCGAATTCTTTGTATCCAAAGCGGAAATAGGTATACAGGATGATCGCGTCCAGCACCGCCCAGATCAGGAAGATGACCTGCGCCTTGAGCCCGCCATGGGGGATCAGCGTGGCGTCCGCGCTGCCATAGGGCGGGATCGCCAGGGCAAAGACCAGCTCCCACGCCAGGTTCAGCGCCAGCGCGACGATGGGCATCCCATAGGTTTGATCCTTGAAACCGCGATAGATGATCGCCGCATAGGCCAGCGCCCAGGCATAGGTGCACAGATGATAGGCGGCGATGGTCCAGGTCTGCATGAAAGGCGTTGCGTCTCAAGGGCATGACGGGTTTTTCGCGCCGTGTGTGGCACGCTGGCCCGGTTCTGTCCAGCCGCCCCGCCGGGGCCGCCGGCAACGTTCCGCCTGTGGGCCGCGCGGGAATGGCGCCCCCCTCCCCCTTTCACAGGCGCGAGCCATGCGCTATCTGCTCCCCACAGGAACAGGAGTCCGCCATGGATTACGAAAAGCCCGGCCCGGTCGAAGAGAACTGGCGCGACGCAATCTCGACGATCGAGGAGATCATCGACGAGGCCCGCAACGGACGCATGTTCGTGCTGGTGGACCACGAGGACCGCGAGAACGAGGGCGATCTGGTGATCCCCGCGCAGATGGCCACGCCCGAGGCGATCAACTTCATGGCGACCCACGGTCGCGGGCTGATCTGCCTGTCGCTGCCCGGGCACCGGATCGACGCGCTGGGCCTGCCGCTGATGTCCACCAACAACGCCTCGCGTCACGAGACCGCCTTTACCGTTTCGATCGAGGCGCGCGAGGGCGTGACCACCGGCATTTCCGCCTATGACCGCGCCCGCACCGTCGCCGTCGCCATCGACCCGTCCAAGACCGGCGCCGACATCGCCACGCCCGGGCACATCTTCCCGCTGCGCGCGCGCGAGGGCGGCGTGCTGGTGCGCGCCGGCCATACCGAGGCCGCGGTGGACATCGCGCGGCTGGCCGGGCTCAACGCCTCGGGTGTGATCTGCGAGATCATGAAGGACGACGGCGAGATGGCGCGCCTGCCCGACCTGGTGGCCTTTGCGCAAAAGCACAATCTCAAGATCGGCACGATCAGCGACCTGATCGCCTATCGCCGCCGCCACGACAACCTGGTGCGCGAAAGTGCCCAGCGTGCGGTGACGTCGGTGCATGGCGGCGACTGGTCGCTGCGGGTCTTCACCGACCAGACCCAGGGCGCGGAACACATCGTCCTGGCGATGGGCGACCTGACCACGGACGCGCCGGTGCTGGTGCGGATGCACGCGATGAACCCGCTCGAGGACGTTCTGGGCATCGGCGCGGGCCACGCGGGGGACCTCAAGGGCGCGATGAAGCTGATCGCGGCCGAGGGGCGCGGCGTCGTGGTGCTCTTGCGCGACACGCAGATGAAGCTCGATCTCGATGAACACGGCGCGCCCCGCATCCTGCGCCAATACGGCCTGGGCGCGCAGATCCTGGCGGCGCTGGGCTTGCACCGCATCACGCTGGTGACGAACTCGCCCACCCCGCGCGTCGTGGGCCTGGACGCCTACGGGCTGGCCATCGCCGGCACCCGCCCCATCCCCAAGGAGTGATCCCATGGCCGGAGCCAGCCACTATTCCCTGCCCCTTCCCGCCTTTGACAAACTCGTCAAGGTCCTGATCGTCGTCGCCCCTTATTATCGCGACATCGCCGACAACCTGATCGCCGGGGCCAAGGCCACGCTCGAACAGGCCGGCGCGACCTGGGAGCTGATCGAGGTTCCCGGCGCGCTCGAGGTTCCCGCCGCCATCGGCCAGGCCTGGCGCATGGCCAATTTCGACGGGTTCGTGGCGCTGGGTTGCGTGATCCGCGGCGAGACCACTCATTACGACACGGTCTGCAACGACAGCTCGCGCGGCCTGACGCTGCTGGGGCTGCAAGGCGCGTGCCTGGGCAACGGCATCCTGACGGTGGAAACCTACGACCAGGCCGCGGTCCGCGCCGATCCCGCCGATCAGAACAAGGGCGGCGGCGCGGCGGCGGCGGCGCTGCACCTGATCGCGCTGCAACGGCGCTGGGGCGGCGCGCGGGGCAACGTGGGCTTCCGCCCGGCCGGCGACCAGACCATCCAGCTTGCACAAGGGGGCGACCGGGCATGAGCGGCAGCACCGACGCCAAACGCGCGCTGCGCTCGGCCGCACGCTTCTACGCGGTGCAGGCGCTGTTCCAGATGGAAAGCTCGGGCCAGACCGTGGACAAGGTCCGCGCCGAGTTCGAAACCTATCGGATCGGCGCCGAGGGCGACGAGGAAACCTGGGTCGAGGCCGATCTGGCGCTGTTCCGCACGCTCTTGGACAAGGCCGTCGATCAGCAGGCGACGATCGACCAGATGACCGACCGCGCGCTGGTCGCGAAATGGCCGATCGCGCGAATCGACCCGACGCTGCGCGCGCTGTTCCGCGCGGCCGGGGCGGAACTGGTGGAAACCGCCACGCCGCCGCGGGTCGTCATCACCGAATACGTGCAACTCGCGCAGGCCTTTTTCCCTGAGGGGCGCGAATCGAAATTCGTGAACGCGGTCCTCGACCACATGGCGCGCGAGGCCCGGCCCGAGGCGTTCTGAAACCCGCCAGATCGCGCACAGCTTGACTCGAGGGGTGCGCGCCACCCGCGGGCCGGCCGCCCCTTCTTTGTGCCGCAAATATCCTGGGGGGTGAGGCCGTCAGGCCGAGGGGGGCAACGCCCCCCTTTTTTTCCTCAGCGTTCGGTCAGCTTCAGCTCGATCCGGCGGTTCTGCGCGCGCGCCGCGGGCGAGGATCCCGGCACCACCGGCCGATATTCCCCGAACCCGGTGGCCGCCAGCCGTTCCGGCGGAAAGCCCAGGTCGTTGATGAGGAACAGCACCACCGACAGCGCCCGCGCCTGGCTCAGTTCCCAGTTCGAGGCGTAGCGCCCGCCGGGCCGGATCGGCGCGTCGTCGGTGTGCCCGTCCACGCGCAGGATCCAGTCGATCGCCGGCGGGATTTCCCGCGCAATTTCCAGCAGCGCCGCGCCGATGCTGCGGATCTGCGCCTGGCCTGCGGCCGACAGATCGGCCGAGCCCGGCTCGAACAGCACCTCCGACGAAAAGACGAAGCGGTCCCCCACAACCTGCACCCCGTCGCGGCCCGACAGGATCTCGCGCATCTGGCCGAAGAATTCGGAGCGGTAGCGCGCCAGTTGTTCGGTCTCGGCCTCCAGCCGGCGGCGCTCGGCCTCTTCCAGTTCGGCGCGGCGGCGTTCCTCGGCCGCGACCCGCGCAAGGGCCGCGTTCAGATCGGACCCCAGCGATTCGATCTGGGTGTTCGCCTCGGCCTCGCGGGTGCGCGATTCGCCCAGCAGGTCCTGCAACCCGGCGACCTGCCGCTGCAACTGCGCGACCTGTTCGTTCAGCAGGGCCAGCCGCCGCTGTTCTTCGGTCGAGGCCTCCTGCGCGTCGGCCAGTTGCTGTTGCGCCAGTTGCAGCAGGGCGCGGCGCGTTTCCGATTCGGTGGCCTGGCGATCCGCCTGCCCCTGGGCGTCGTCGCGCGCCGCCTGCGCGGCGGCCAGCAGCGTCAGCGTTTCCTCGGCGCGGGCGCGCTGCGCCTCCAGCGCCAGCGTCATCGCGGTCAGTTCGGCGTCGGAATTCTGCAACCGCTCGCGCAGGGCCTGCGCGGCGGCGGCCTGCGCCAGGCGCTCGCGTTCGGCGGCATCGAGCGCGGTCTGCATCCCCGCCAGGCGCTGGCGCAGGGCCTCGGCCGCGGCGGCTTCGGCCAGACGCTGGCGTTCCGCTTCCGACAATGCTCCATCGAACGTGCTGGCCCGCGCCAACAGCGCCTGCCGCGCCGCCTGTTCATCGCTGAGCTGCCCCTCCAGTTCCGCGATTCGCGCCCGTGTCGTGTCATCCAGCGCGGCCAGCTGCGCCAGGGCCTGTTGCCGCGCCAATTGTTCGTCGTTCAGCCGGGATTCAAGGTCCGCCAGCCGCGCGCGCGTTTCGGCATCCAGCGACGCAAGCTGCGCCAGGGCCTGCTGGCGCGCGGCCTGTTCGTCGGTCAGTCGGGCCTGCAATTCGGCGATCCGGGCGCGGGTCTGATCGTCCAGCGACGCCAGATCCGCCAGCGCCTGCTGGCGGGCCACCTGCGCATCGCTGAGCTGCGTCGCCAGGTCCGCGATCCGCGCGCGCGTGGTGGCGTCCAGTTGGGCCAGATCCGCCAGCGCCTGCTGGCGCGCGACCTCGGCCGCCGACAGCGATTGCTCAAGTTCGGCGATGCGCGCGCGGGTTTCATCGTCCAGCGCCGCGAGCCGGGCCAGCGCCTGCTGCCGGGCCAGTTCACTGTCCGAGAGTTGCGCGCTCAAGGCCGCGATGCGTGCCTGCTGGGCCGCGGTTTGCGTCGCCAGTTCGGCCAGCGCGGCCGCGCGCGCGGCCTCGGTCTCGGCCAGACGCTGGCGGGTGGTCTGGGCCTCGGCGCGCGCCAGATCCAGCGCCTGCCGGGTCTGCGTCACCGCCGCCAGCGCCGCGTCGCGCGCCTGCGTCGTCTCGGTCAGCCGCGCCAGCATGTCGGTCAACGAGGCCTCGGCGGTCTGCGCGCGCCCGCGCATCTCGGCCAGCGCGGCCTCGACAGCCTCGCGCTGGGCGGCGGCCAGCCGCGCGGCCTCGGCCTGGGCGTCGATTTCGTCGCGCGCCCGGGCCAGCGCCGCGTTCAGCGCCTCGGATTCGCTGAGCAGCGCGTCGCGGCGGGATTCGGTCTCGGCCAGACGCGCGCCCAGATCCGAGCGTTCGGCGATCAGCGCGGCGACCTGAGCCTCGAACGCCGTGATCCGGGTGCGCGCGTCCTGAAGATCGGCGTTGCGCGCCGCCAGGTCGCGGCCCAGCGCGGCCAGCGCGGCCTCTTGCTGGCGCGTCGTGGCGCGCAGGCTGTCGAGGTCGGCGTTCAGCCCCGTCACCTGCCCTTCGAGCGTGGCGACACGGCCGCGCGACAGGCCCAGCGCATCGGTCAGGCTGGCGACCTGCTGCGTCAACCCTTCCAGTTCGTGGTCTTGCGTGGTGATCTGTTCGCGCAGCACCGACTGCACGATCATGAAAATCGACAGCACGAACATCAGCACCAGCAGCAGCGCCGACATGGCATCGACGAATCCCGGCCAGATCGATGCCGAAAATCGGTTGCCGCCGCGCCGCGAGAGCCCCATCAGTAGCCGTCCTCGGCGCTGACCTGGGGCGGTGGCTGCCGGTTCAGGTGTCGCACCGCCTGCGTCAGAACCGCCAGATCGCTGCGCAGATCGGCCATGGATTCCTGCCGCCCGGCGGACAATTCCTCAAGGATGCGAACCAGTTGCACATCCATGGAGCGCAGGCGAAGTCGGGTTTCGGCCTCGACATGGGGTTCCGCGTCGGGGCCGGACAGCAAGGCGATCAGCCGCTCCTGCCCCTCGGCCAGCCGTGCCAGCGCGGCCTCGGCGCCGGCGGCGCTGTGGGTCTGCTGGGCCAACCGCTCGACCGCATTGGCAAGGCTGCCCAGGGCCGCGTCACGCTCACCGCGACCGGCCTCGGCGCGGGCCTGAAGGTCCTGCAAGGCGAGCATCTGGTCGGCCAGGGTATCCAGCACCTCGACCATGGCCGCCATCTGGCCGCCGCCCTCGCCGTCGCCCAGCGCCGAGCCGAGGCGGGTGATCGAGGACAGCCATTCCTCGAGCTCGCGGTAGAACCGGTTCTGCGCCTGGGTCGCAAAGAGTTCGAGCAATCCGACCACCAGCGACCCGGCCAGACCCAGCAGGGACGAACTGAACGCCGTGCCCATGCCGCCCATCTGGGCCTCGAGCCCGGTCATCAGGCGGCCGAACCCCGACAGCGCGGTTTCGCCCTCTTGCGGTGCCAGCGAGCGGATCGTTTCCACCACCGCCGGAACCGAGGTCGCGAGTCCGTAGAACGTGCCCAGAAGCCCCAGCAGGATCAGCAGGTTGACCAGATAGCGCGTGATATCGCGCTCTTCCTCGATGCGGGTGCCGACCGATTCCAGAATCGACCGGGTCGAACTGGCCGAGATATGGCTGGAGGTGCCGTGCGCCCTGAGCAGCGATGCCAGCGGCGCCAGCAAGCGCGGCGCAATGGTGATCTGGTGGCCCGGCGTCTGCGCGACGAATCCGCCGACCCAGCGCACCGAACTGAACAACTGCCCGATCTGCCAGAAGGTCGCCAGCACGCCGATCACGAAGATCAGCGCGATGAACCCGTTGAGCGAGATATTGGCCAGGAAGATGCCCGAAATGCGGGGATAGGCCAGCGCGACGCCCGCACCGACCAGCGCCAGGGACAGCAGCATCAAGGTCAACTGGCGCAACGGCGGTGTGAACTGGACACGACCGATCGGCCCCAGCGTGCCTGCTCTCAACTGCTTCGCCATCCGTGCACCCGGTTCTTGCTGACACAAAATCTAGGGGTATTGCCCCTGTTTGCCAACAAGGAACTACACGCCCTTCAACACCTTCACGCGATCCGACAGCCATTCCAGCTCAGGGTCGGGCAGGCCCAGCGCCGCCAGATGCGCGGCGGTCTGATGCAAGTACTCGCAATTCGGCCCGCGCCCGCCGACCGCGCGGGCGATGCGCTGCGCCTGATCCTCCAGCGCCATGCCGCCGCAATACTGGTCATGGGCGCGGTCGATCACATAGACCACCGCCAGAACCTCGCGCCCGTCGTCCAACCGCAGGGGGCGCACCTGTTCCAGATAGGCGGCCGAGATCAGCTCGCGCGCGCGCAGGTATTCCAGCGTCTCGTCGGCGATCTCGGCGGCGATTTCAAAGGCCACGCCGTGGCATTCGGCACCTTCGGCGGCATCGAGCGCCAGCACCAGGCCCGGCTGGGCCTCGGTCCCGCGATGGTGGATGGACAACATGCAGAACGACCGGCGGAACCCGTCCAGCCGGGCCAGCCGTCGCGAGGTCCAGGCGAACCCCGGGTTCCACACCAGCGATCCATAGCCAAAGACCCACAGCGGTTGCATGACAGTTCTCCGAACCCGGCCGCGCGGCGGGACTGGCCCCGCGCCGCAGGGGCATGTAAACAGCCCGGGGAACAAAGACAACGGAGTCGGGCATGCGCGCTCTCAGGGCTCTGACGGTGCTGGCGGTTCTGGCAACCCTGGCATGGTGCGGGTATTGGGTGATCGGACAGCAGGCGCTGGACCGCGCGATCCGCGCCGGGCTGGCGCATGTGCCCGAGGTCAGCGCCGGTTCGCACAGCATTGGCGGGTTTCCGAACCGCTTTGACGTGACCTTCAACGAGCCCCGAGTGGCGGTGGACGGGGTAACCTGGACGGCGCCCTTTGTGCAGATCATGGCGCTGTCCTATCAGCCCAACCGGCTGATTGCCGTCTTTGCGCACGATCAGGCGCTGCGCGTCAACGGAACCGAGGCCAGCCTGCACAGCGAGGACTTGCGCGCCTCGATGGCGATGGACGCGACGCTGGACCTGCCGCTCGATCGGGTGACGCTGGTCGGTCAGGGACTGGACCTGCTGGTGGGCGCGGCGAACAACCGGTTCGACAGCCTGCGCCTGGCCAGCCGGCGAATCGGACCCGCGATCCACGAGATCGCCGCGCTGGCCGAAACGGTCTATCCTGACACCGCGATGATGGACCGGATGGACCCGCAGGGCCTGTGGCCGCGCCGCTTCGACGTGCTGCGGCTGGACGCCGAGGTCGCGTTCGACCGCCCGCTGGACCGCCACCTGTTCGACGGCGCCGAGCCGCGCCTGTCCCGCCTGACGCTGACCGGCGCCCGGGTCGCCTGGGACGGGGTTGACATCGTCGCCGCCGGGCGCCTGACGCCCGATGCCGAGGGTCGGCTTTCGGGCGACGTGACGCTGACCGTCACCGGCTGGCGCAGGCTCCTGGACCTGGCGCGCGCGCAGGGCCTGCTGACCCCCGAGAACCAGACCACCCTGGCCGGGATGCTGGGCGCGATGGCCACTGGCGAGGGCGGCGCGACAATCGCGGTGCCGCTGGCCGTGGTAGACGGCGATCTGAGGATGGGGCCGGTCGTTCTGGGCACCCTGCCGCCGCTGCGCTGATCGGGCCGCCAAAGATGCACGCGGAATGGGACAATAATTTTAAGCTTGAAATTTGAAATTCGAAATGCCACGCTGCCCGGGACACGAGGAGTGCCCAACATGAAAATTCTGTGCCTCGGCGGCGGCCCCGCTGGTCTTTATTTCGCAATCTCGATGAAACTGCGCGACCCCGCGCACGAGGTGACGGTGCTGGAACGCAACCGCGCCAACGACACCTTTGGCTGGGGGGTGGTGCTGTCCGACGACGCGCTGTCGCGGATGCAGAAGAACGACCCCAAATCGACCGACGCGATCCGCGATCATTTTGCCTATTGGGACGACATCGCGACGATCCACAAGGGCCAGCGCATCGTCTCGGGCGGGCACGGGTTCGCCGGGATCGGCCGCAAGCAGATGTTGATCCTGTTGCAGGCGCGGGCGCGCGAGCTGGGCGTCGATCTGCGGTTCGAAACCGAATTCAAGGCCGCCGAGGACTATCGCAAGGATTATGACCTGGTGGTCGGCGCCGACGGCATCAACTCGTTGGTGCGCAAGGAATACGAGAGCGATTTCAAGCCCGACATCGACGTGCGCAAGTGCAAGTTCATCTGGTTGGGCACCCATCAGAAGTTCGACGACGCCTTCACCTTCATCTTCGAAAAGACGGAACACGGCTGGATCTGGGCGCATGTCTACCAGTTCGACGCCGATACCGCGACCTTCATCGTCGAATGCCTGCCCGACACCTGGGATCGCCTGGGATTCGAGGCGATGACGAAGGAAGAGATCGTCGAAACCTGCCGCAAGATCTTTGAAAAGCACCTGGGCGGCAACGACCTGATGTCGAACGCGGCGCACCTGCGCGGTTCGGCGGTTTGGATGCAGTTCCCGCGCGTCATCTGCGAGAAGTGGTATCACGAGAACGTCGTGCTGATCGGCGATTCGGCGGCGACGGGGCATTTCTCGATCGGTTCGGGCAGCCGCCTGGCCTTTGACAGCGCGATCGCGCTGGCCGATTACCTGCATTCGGAACCGACGATGGAGCAGGCCTTCCGCCGCTACCAGGAGGAACGCCGGCTTGAGGTGTTGCGGCTGCAATCGGCGGCACGCAACTCGCTGGAATGGTTCGAGGAAGTCGAGCGTTACCTCGACATGGACCCGACCCGCTTTGCCTATTCGCTGCTGACCCGCTCGCAGCGCATCAGCCACGAGAACCTGCGCCTGCGCGATCCCGAATGGCTGGAGGGCGCCGAAGCCTGGTTCGCGCGCCAGGCCGGCGGCACCGAGGGGCGCCGCCCCATGTTCCAGCCCTATACGCTGCGCGACATGACGCTGAAGAACCGCATCGTCATGTCCCCGATGGCGCAATACAAGGCGGTCGATGGCACGCCCACCGACTGGCATTTCACCCATTACGCCGAACGCGCAAAGGGCGGCGCGGGGCTGATCTACACCGAAATGACCTGCGTGTCGGCGGATGGCCGGATCACCCCCGGGTGCCCGGGTCTCTATGCCCCCGAACACGAGGCAGCCTGGAAGCGGCTTGCCGACTTCATCCATGCCGAGACCTCGGCCAAGCTGTGCATCCAGATCGGCCATGCCGGGCGCAAGGGTTCGACCTGCGTGCCCTGGGGCGGCGGCATCGACGCGCCCCTGCCCGCGGGCAACTGGGATCTGATCGCGGCCTCGGCCATCCCGTATCGCAAGGACAGCCAGACCCCGCGCGCGATGACCCGCGCCGACATGGACCGGGTCAAGGCCGACTTCGTCGCGGCCGCCCAGATGGCCGACCGCGCGGGCGCCGACATGATCGAGATGCACGGCGCGCACGGCTATTTGCTGGCGACCTTCATTTCGCCCGTGACCAACCGGCGCGAGGACACGTATGGCGGCAGTCTGGAAAACCGGATGCGCTATCCGCTCGAGGTGTTCACCGCGATGCGCGCGGCCTGGCCGACGTCGAAACCGATGGCGGTGCGGATTTCGGCCCATGACTGGATCGACGGCGGCGTGACGCCCGAGGAAGCGGTCGAGATCGCCCGCGCCTTCCACGCGGCCGGCGCCGACATCATCGACGTGTCCTCGGGTCAGACCGACCCGGCCGAGGCGCCGATCTATGGCCGGATGTTCCAGACGCCGTTCAGCGACCGCATCCGCAACGAGGCCGGCATCCCCACGATGACGGTCGGCAACATCAGCGACTGGGACCAGGTGAACGGCATCCTCATGGCGGGCCGGGCCGATCTGGTCTGCCTGGCACGCGCGCATCTGGCCGATCCCTACTGGACGCTGCACGCCGCCGTTGCCCAGGGCGACACCGCGACCGAGTGGCCTGCGCCCTACAAGGGCGGGCGCGACCTGTTGTTCCGTCTGGCCGAGCGGCAGGCCGAGGCCATTCGCGTATGACCACGCTGTCCGGCAAGCGCGTGCTGATTACCGGCGGCGGCACGGGTGTCGGCGCCGACCTGGCGCGCGGCTTCCATGCCGCCGGGGCCGACGTGGTGATCGCGGGGCGCCGTCTGGCGCCCCTTGAGGCCGTGGCCGACACCCTGCCCGGGGCGCGCGCGCTGACCTGCGACGTCACCGACGAGGCCCAGGTGGCCGCGCTGTTTGCCCAGGCCGGCGCGGTGGACGTGGTGATCGCCAACGCCGGGGCCTCGACCTCGGCGCCGATGGCCAGGACCTCGCTGGCGGACTGGAACGCGATGCTGGCGGTCAACCTGACCGGCACCTTCCTGACCCTGCGCGAGGGGTTGAGGCAATTCAGCGGCTGGGGCCGACTGATCGCCGTGGCCTCGACCGCGGGGCTGAAGGGCTATGGCTATGTCGCGCCCTACGCGGCGGCCAAGCACGGCGTCGTCGGCATGATTCGCAGCCTGGCGCTGGAAGTAGCGCGCGGCCAGGTCACGGCGAACGCGCTGTGCCCGGGGTTCCTGGACACCGAGATGACCGACCGTTCGGTCGCGAACATCATGGAAAAGACAGGGAAAACCGAGGCCGAGGCCCGCGCCGCCCTGGCCGCGACCAACCCGCAGAAGCGGCTGATCCAGCCGCGCGAGGTCACGGCCGCCGCGTTGTGGTTGTGCGCCGAGGGCGCGGAAGGCATCAATGGTCAAGCCATCGCCATCGCCGGAGGAGAGGTCTGACCATGCCCGCCGCCCATCTGCCCGCCGCATCCGCGGCCCCGACCACCCCCTCGGACACGCGCCCGCTGTCGAAACGCCGGCTGAAAACCTGGATTCGGCTGCTCAGGCTGACCCGCAGCGTGGAAAGCGACCTGCGCGATTTCCTGCGCACCGAACACGACACGACCCTGCCCCGCTTCGACGTGATGGCCGCGCTGTATCGACGCCGCGAGGATGTCACCATGTCCGAGCTGTCGCGGATGCTGCTGGTGTCGAACGGCAACGCGACCGCCGTCGTGGACCGGCTGGAAAAGGACGGGCTGGCGACCCGCACCCCGGCCCCCGGCGACCGACGCACGATCCACGTGGCCCTGACCGAAGGCGGCATCGCCGCGTTCGAGGCGATGGCCAAGGGCCACGAGGCGAAACTCGACACGCTTCTCGGCGGGTTGACCGCCGAAGATCTGGACCAGTTGCGCGGCATCCTGATGCGCGCGCTTCCCGATACCGACCGATGACAGGACCCGCGATGACCCAACTTGCCGATCTCAAACCCCAGCATTTCGCGTGGCAGGTCACCGACCGCATCGCCACGATCCGGCTGAACCGGCCCGAGCGCAAGAACCCGCTGACGTTCGACAGCTATGCCGAACTGCGCGACACGTTCCGCGCGCTGGTCTACGCGACGGATGTCGATGTGGTGGTTCTGGCGTCGAACGGCGGGAACTTCTGCTCGGGCGGTGATGTGCACGAGATCATCGGCCCGCTGGTGGCGATGGAAATGCCCGAGCTGCTGGCCTTTACCCGCATGACCGGCGACCTGGTCAAGGCCATGATCGCCTGCGGCAAGCCGGTGATCGCCGCCGTCGATGGTGTCTGCGCGGGCGCGGGCGCGATCCTGGCGATGGCCTCGGACCTCAGGCTGGCGACGCCCCAGGCGAAATGCGCCTTCCTGTTCACGCGCGTCGGGCTGGCCGGCGCCGACATGGGCGCCTGCGCAATCCTGCCGCGGATCATCGGCCAGGGTCGGGCGGCCGAGCTGCTCTATACCGGGCGGTCGATGGGCGCGCAGGAGGGCCACGCCTGGGGATTCTGGAACGCGCTGCACGCGGCCGACGCGCTGGAAGCCGCCGCCATGGACCTGGCCCGCAAGATCGCCGCGGGGCCCAATTTCGCGCATATGATGACCAAGACGCAGCTGAGCCACGAATGGTCGATGGGTCTGGAGCAGGCGATCGAGGCCGAGGCGCAGGCGCAGGCGATCTGCATGAAGACACAGGACTTTGCGCGCGCCTATCATGCCTTTGTGGCGAAACAGACGCCGGTGTTCGAGGGGAATTGAGCGGGTGGCGGGGGGCCAGCCCCCCGCACCCCCCGCTCAGGGGGACGCACGCGCCCCCCTGAGAACCCCCCGGTGCGTATTGGGAGACAAGGTGAATGGCGGATCGGTCCTATCTGAACTGGCCCTTTTTCGAGGCGCGCCACCGCGACTGGGCGGCGGCGCTGGATGCGTGGTGCGCGCGCAATCTGCCCGTGGATCACACGGATGTGGACGGCGCCTGCAAGGCGCTGGTCGCGGACATGGGCCGCGCGGGCTGGTTGAAGCCCACCGGCACGGACGCGGGCGAGGCCTTCGATCTGCGGATGCTGTGCCTCAGCCGCGAGACCCTGGCCCGGCATGACGGGCTGGCGGATTTCGCCTTTGCCATGCAGGGGCTGGGCATGGGCACGATCAGCCTGTTCGGCACGCCGGCGCAACGCGCCTGGCTGGAGCGCACCCGCGCCGGGGCGGCCGTTTCGGCCTTTGCGCTGACCGAGCCCGGGTCGGGCTCGGACGTGGCGGCGACGACGATGACCGCCGAAAAGGTCGCAGGCGGCTGGCGGCTCAACGGCGAGAAGACCTATATCTCGAACGGGGGGATCGCCGATCTCTATGTGGTCTTTGCCCGCACCGGCGAGGCCCCCGGCGCAAAGGGCCTGTCGGCCTTTCTGTTGCCCGCCGACACACCCGGCTTCGAGATCGTGGACCGCATCGAGGTGATCGCGCCGCACCCGCTGGCGCATTTCCGGCTGACCGACGCGGTTCTGCCCGAGGACGCGCTGATCGGCACCGCCGGGCGCGGGTTCGCGCAGGCGATGGCCGTGCTCGACGTGTTCCGCCCCTCGGTCGGGGCGGCCGCGCTGGGATTTGCCCGCCGCGCGCTGGACGAGGCGCTGGCGCGGGTCCAGGCGCGCAAGGTGCAGGGCGCGCCCTTGTCCGAGTTGCAGATGGTGCAGGGCCATATCGCCGACATGGCCTTGGGGGTCGATGCCTCGGCCCTGTTGATCTACCGCGCGGCCTGGACCCGCGACACCGGCGCGCCGCGCATCACCCGCGAGGCGGCGATGGCCAAGCTGCACGCGACCGAGACCGCCCAGAAGGTCATCGATTCCGCCGTGCAACTGTTTGGCGGCGACGGCGTGCGCAAGGGTTTCATGGTCGAGAGCCTCTATCGCGAGATCCGCGCCTTGCGGATCTATGAAGGGGCAAGCGACGTTCAGCGCGTGGTCATCGCGCGTCAAGTATTGGGAGCAGCGACATGAGTGCACACGAGATCCTTCATCCGAAGACCTGGAAAGCCACGCCGGGCTACGCGAACGGCGTCGCCGCGCGGGGGCGGATGGTCTTCCTGGGGGGGCTGATCGGCTGGAACGCCGCGCAGGAGTTCGAAACCGACGATTTCCTGGGCCAGGTCGATCAGACGCTGGCCAATATCGTCGCGGTTCTGGCCGAGGCCGGCGCCGGGCCCGAGCATCTGACCCGGATGACGTGGTATGTCACCGACAAGCGCGCCTATCTGGACAGTCTCAAGGATCTGGGGCGGGTCTATCGCAAACACCTGGGCCGGAATTTCCCGGCGATGGCGCTGGTGCAGGTGGTCGCCCTGGTCGAGGACCGCGCCAAGGTCGAGATCGAGGCAACGGCGGTGATCCCGGACTGACCGGCGACACCGAAGGAACATGAAAACGACGGCGAAAAGACCGTGACTTCAGGGAGATGACGATGCTGGGACCCAGCGCACACACCGACAGTTTCACCCGCGACAACCTGCCTCCGGCCGCGCTGTGGCCCGAGATCCGGTTGGGCGGATTTGAGTATCCCGAACGACTGAACTGCGCCGTCGAACTGACGGACCGTCTGGTCGAGCAGGGCTTTGGCGACCATACCGCGCTGATCGGCAACGGCCGGGCGCGCACTTACAAGGAACTCGCCGACTGGTCGAACCGCATCGCCCACGCGCTGGTCGAGGACTATGGCGTCAAGCCCGGCAACCGCGTGTTGATCCGTTCGGCCAACAACCCGGCGATGGTGGCCTGCTGGCTGGCCGCGACCAAGGCGGGGGCGGTGGTGGTGAACACCATGCCGATGCTGCGCGCGGGCGAACTGGCGGCGATCGTGGACAAGGCCGAGATCAGCCACGCGCTGTGCGACACCCGCCTGATGGAGGAACTGGTCGCCTGCGCCAAGGAGTCGCGGTTCCTGAAAACCGTGGTCGGCTTTGACGGAACGGCGAACCACGACGCCGAGCTGGACCGGGTGGCGCTGTCGAAGCCGGTGCGCTTCAACGCGGTTGCGACGGGCCGCGACGACGTGGCGCTGTTGGGCTTCACCAGCGGCACCACGGGCGCGCCCAAGGCGACGATGCATTTTCACCGCGACATCCTGATCATCGCCGACGGCTATGCGCGCGAGGTTCTGGGGGTCACCCCCGACGACGTCTTCGTCGGCTCGCCGCCGCTGGCTTTCACCTTTGGCCTGGGCGGGCTGGCGGTCTTTCCGTTGCGCTTTGGCGCGACGGCGGTGCTGCTGGAGAACGCCTCGCCGCCCAACATGATCGACATCATCCAGAAGCATCGCGCGACGGTCTGCTTCACCGCGCCGACGGCTTACCGCGTCATGCTGAAAGCCATGGACGAGGGCGCCGACCTGACCTCGTTGCGGGCAGCGGTCAGCGCGGGGGAAACCCTGCCCGGGCCGGTCTACGAGGAGTGGATGCAAAAGACCGGCAAACCCATGCTGGACGGCATCGGCGCGACCGAGATGCTGCACATCTTCCTGACCAACCGCTTCGGCGACAGTTTCCCGGCCTGCACCGGCCGGCCCGTCACCGGCTACGAGGCGCGGATCGTCGGCGAGGACATGCAAGACCTGGCCGACGGCGAGGTCGGCCGACTGGCCGTGCGCGGCCCGACGGGGTGCCGCTACATGGCCGATCCCGAACGCCAGCAGATCTATGTGCGCGACGGCTGGAACCTGACGGGCGACAGTTTCTGGCGTGACGACAAGGGCTATTTCCACTTTGCCGCGCGGTCGGACGACATGATCATCTCGGCCGGCTACAACATCGCCGGCCCCGAGGTCGAGGCCGCGCTGCTCAAGCATCCCGCGGTTCTGGAATGCGCGGTGATCGGCACGGCCGATCCCGAACGGGGCCAGATCGTCGAGGCCCATGTCGTGCTGGTCGAGGGTCACAGCGGCGACGAGGCCCTGGTCAAGCAATTGCAAGACCACGTCAAATCGACGATCGCGCCCTACAAATACCCGCGCAGGGTGGTGTTTACCGAGGCCTTGCCAAAGACCCAGACCGGCAAGATCCAGCGGTTCCGGCTGCGCGACTGAGGGCCGATCCGAGCGCCGATCCGGGGGTCAGTGCCGCACCACCGGCGGCGCGTCGGGGCGCAGGTTGGCGCCGGGATCGGGCGCGGGCTCGTCCCGGCTGTCCGGGACAGGGTGCTGCGCCGTCGCCGCGTCGATGCGGGTGATCGACGACAGTTCCTCGCGCAGGGCCTGGCGCAGGTCGTCCATCATCTCGGCGCGCATCGCCTCCAGGCGCTGGGCTTCGTCCTCGGCGCTGTCGCTTGCGTCGCGGCTATCGGCAAAGAACCGGTCGCGCAGGCGGTCATGCAGCAGTTCGGCCAGCGCGGCGCCCATCAGAACACCTGTGACATCGGCGCCCCAGTCCAGCCATTCGGCGTGGCGCCCGATCGTCGGCTGGATCAACTCGATCACGCCGCCATAGGCCACCGCCAGCGGCACCACCCATTTCCAACGCCGCGCATCGGTCAGGATCAGCGGAAACACCAGCGCGGCAAAGGCGAGCGCCTGATAGATCTTGTCGAGTCCACCGACCATGTAGCGGTCGGTCGGGATTGGCGACAGCGAGGTCGCGGCGATCAGCAGGGTGATCATCACCCCCAGCATCAAGCCGATCTTGCGCCACAGCCAGAGCTTGCTCACCACCAGGTCGCGCACAGGGCGGCGCTCGGCGTTCGGCTCCACCTGGGGCCCGCCGGCGTCGCGCAGCACCGCCAGGCGCGCGTCGATTCTGTCCACATCGCTCATCGGCAGAGACACCCTCTCCCATCACTCGCAAAGGCCCTGAATCACCGGGAATTGCGGCGGGACTATGGCAGGGGCGCGACCGGCGCGTGGCAGCGCCCGGATCACACCGTCCCCGCCGGTGCCGCGGCGCGGACGATGGCGGTCAGTCGGGCCAGCGCGCGTTCTTCGAGCTGCCGCACGCGTTCCTTCGAGATGCCCATCGCCTCGCCCAGATCGCTCAGCGTGACGGGCTCGTCGGTCAGGTGGCGGGCGGTCACGATGCGCTGTTCGCGTTCCGGCAGTTGCTTCACCGCGGAATAGAGAACCGACCGGCGGCGCGCGCCATCCAGCTTTTCGGCCACGTCGGTTTCGGTCGCGGCATCCTCGTCCTCGATGGTTTCGACCCACGAGCGCCCCTCGTCATCCGCGGATTGCGGCGCGTCAAGCGACAGGTCGGGCCCGGCCATGCGGCCCATCATCGCCTCGACCTGATCGACCGACACCGACAGTTCGCGCGCGACGCGCAGGGACAGCGGTTCGTCGCTGTCGTCGTCCCGGGCGTGTTTCTGCATCGCCCGGCGCAGGTGGAAGAACAGCTTCTTCTGCGTGGCATTGGTGCCGGTGCGCACCAGCGACCAGTTGCGCATCACGAAATCCTGCATCGAGGCCCGGATCCACCACGCGGCATAGGTCGAAAACCGCGAGCCGTTGGTCGGATCGAATTTCTCGGCCGCGCGCATCAGCCCCAGGTTGCCTTGCTGGATCAGGTCCTCATAGGGGACGTCATACCGCTTGAACCGGCCGGCAAAGGACACCGCCAGGCGCGCATAGGCCTGGATCAGCCGGTGCAGCGCGGCTTCGTCGCGTTGGTCGCGCCAGGCCAGGGCCAAGCGGGTCTCGGTCTCGGCGTCGAGGATTTCCTCGGCCATCGAGGCGCGGACGTAGCGGCGGATATGCGGATCCTGGAAACCCATGACGTTGACCCCTGTGTCGAGCGAACTGGTATCGCTTCGCTGTCATTTCGTTTCGATACGCTATCAATTTCACGCGCCCCTTGTCAACACCGGCAGCCCGGATTACCTCGATCCGCATGAGTGACCCCGCCGCGATCCCCCCCACGCCCACGCCGCCCCTGTCCCAGGCAGGCGCCGCGTCACGGGCCGGGGAACCGCCCTGCCACTCGGCCGAATTGCTGGTGCATCTTGCGCGCCTGGTGCATGGCGGCGAGACCGACACCAGCCTGACACCCGCGCAATGGACCGCGCTGCGCTACTTTGCCAGTGCGAACCGCTTTTCGCGCACACCGACCGCGTTTTCCGAATTCCACGCCACGACCAAGGGCACGGCCTCGCAGACCGTGAAATCGCTGATCGGGCTGGGCCTGCTGCAACGGCGCGCGCATGACAGCGACGGCCGATCCGCCTTGATCGAGGTGACCGAGGCCGGACAGGACAAGCTGCGGCGCGATCCCCTGGCCGATCTGACGCGCTGCATCCGCGCCCTGCCCGACGCCCGGCGGCGCGAGTTCCTGTCCACCCTGACCGAGCTGGGCGGCGCGCTGGCGCGCATGCGCACGGCGCCGACCTTTGGCAAATGCGGCGATTGCGGGCATTGCGATACGTCGGGCGGCGCGGGGGCCTATTGCCGCTGCACGCAGGAGATGCTCGACGGGACCGAGATGCAGTCGATCTGCGTCGACTTTGCCCAAGGGGCGCCGCGGCTGCGCTGACTGTCACATTCGCGATATTCGTGGGACTGACGGCCACTGGCCACGCCGGGAACACCCGCACAAGTTTCGCGAACCACGGCGCGCAAATGCTTGTCTTTCCGAAATGACTGACATCCCTTGCGGCAAAGCCGGTCATCGCTATCGCCTCGGAGCTGTGGAATCGAAAGGCACTTTTCGAACCTTCCTGGAATGCCTTGACAGCCCCGGGCACGCCGCCCAGCATGGCACAAACGGAGACGCCGATGATCCCTGTCCTGACCCAAGATACCCTGGAACCGCTGATGGACTGGTTGGCGCTGACCGACGCCATGGCGCAGGGGCACCGCCGGCCCCCGGCGCAGATCCGCGACGTATTGATGGCCCGGGGCGACGACCGCCTGCTGTCGCGCGCGGCCTGGATCGATGGGCTGGGGCTGGGCGTGAAATCGGTCACCATCAACCCGGGCAATGCCGCGCGCGGTCTGCCCAGCGTGCAAGGGGCGATGCTGGTTTTCGATGACGAGACCGGCAGCATCGAGGCGGTCATCGACAACGCCCCCATCACCAAATGGAAGACCGCCGGCGATTCGCTTCTGGGCGCGCGGCTGCTGAAACGCCCTGACGCGCATCGCTTGCTGATCGTCGGCGCGGGCGCCGTCGCCGCATCGTTGATCGAGGCCTATCGCGCCCTTATCCCCGGGGTCGAGGTCACGCTCTGGGCGCGCCGCCCCGCGGCCGCCGAGGCCCTGGCCGCGCAGTATCCCGGCACCCGCACCGCGACCGACCTGCCTGCCGCCGTGGCCCAGGCCGATATCGTCGCAACCTGCACCATGGCGAAGACGCCCGTGCTGCTGGGCGACTGGCTGCGCCCCGGCCAGCACATCGACCTGATCGGCGCGTTCACCCCTGAGATGCGCGAGGCCGACGATACCGTGCTCAGGCGCGGTCGGCTGTTCGTGGACAGCCGCGCGACCACCATCGCCCATATTGGCGAGTTGATGATCCCGATGGCGGCGGGCGTCATCACCGAGAGCGATGTCCAGGGCGATTTCCACGACCTGGTATCGGGCCGCGCCGGGCGCCGGTCCGAGGACGAGATCACCGTCTTCAAGAATGGCGGCGGCGCGCATCTCGACCTGATGACCGCGCGGTTCATGCTGGCGCGCTGGCGCGCGGCGACGGGCTAGGTCAGGCGCGCGGGGAACCCCTCGGCCCTGAGGTCGGTGCCCAGCACATCCTCGAGCAGCTTGACGATCTGCGTCGATTGCGCGCCCCCGCCATAGGCCGCGCGGCCCTTGAGGAAGGTCTGCTCGGTCATCGACGCCAGATCCAGCGGCACGCCGAATTCGCGGCCGAAGCGCATCGCAAAGCCCAGGTCCTTCAACGCCAGATCCATCGTGAAGGCGATGTCGTAGCTGCCGTTGAGGATGAGCTGCCCCTCGGTCTCGTGCACGAAACTGGTGCCCGAGGACGCGGTGATCGCCTCCCACGCGGTTTTCAGGTCCAGCCCGCCGCGTTTGGCCAGCATCAGCGCCTCGCCATCCGCGACCAGATGAATGAAGGCCAGCATATTGGTGATGACCTTGATGAGCGCCGCCGATCCGAGCGGGCCCATGTGGAACAGCCGCCCGCCCATCGCCTGCAACGCCGCGCTGTGGCGCTGGAACAGGGCCTCGTCGCCCCCCACCAGCACGGTGATCTGCCCCTGCGCGGCCAGATGCACGCCACCCGTGACCGGGCTTTCCAGCACGCCCATGCCCGCCGCCTGCGCCGTCGCGGCGAGGCGCAGGATCTCTTCGCGGCCCAGGGTCGAGGTCTCGATCCAGTCGGCGCCCGGGCGCATCGCCGGCAGGATCTGCGCCAGGACCACCTCGCTGACGGCGGGCGACGGCAGGCAGGTGATCACGGCATCGGCATCGCGCGCGGCCTCGGCGGCGCTGTCGGCCCAGGTCACACCCAGCGCGTCAAAGCGGGCGCGGTGCGCGTCATCGCGGTCATGGACCGTCAGCGCGAACCCCGCCCCGGCCAGCGACGCGGCCAGGTGCCCCCCCAGATTTCCCAGCCCGACAAAGGCGTAGCGCATGATCTCTCCCCCGCGTTTTCTGCCCGGAAGACTGCCACGCGGCACTGGTCCTGCGCGCCCGGAAACGACACGCGATGTCGCCTCTGGACAGGGTTCGGTCGGTTATTCGCCGCCGACCTGCGCGACACCCGCCAGCGGACGGTCGGGCGTGTCGAGGCAGGCGCCATAGACCCCGGCCCAGTCCGAGGGGAAGGCATCATGAACGAAGGTCAGGGTGAATGTGCCCCAGTAGGGGCTTTTGCCGCCCAGCGGATCGACCATTTCGGTCGCGCAGGGAACCTCGCCCCGGGCCGAGACCCAGACGCCGGTGTAACTGCCGCGACCGCCCATCATGTCGGCCGCCAGCCCCGGCACGATCAACCGCACCACGCGCCCGTCCGGCTGATCGAGCCGCAGAACCGCGTCGGCGCCCAGGTCGGATTCCCAGGCGACGGGGCCCAGCGGGGTTGTCCAGACCTCATCCGCAAGGGCGGGAGTCGCGGCCAGCGCAAGGGCGGCCAGGGGCATCAGAATCGGGCGCATCGAAACCTCCGGGCAAAAACGCAGTCTCGCATGGTTCGCGGGCAGCGTCCTGCACAAACCGGTGAGGCCGCCGGGCCGGGCCCCGCGATCGCGTGCGCGGGCCAGTGGGGGGGCCAGTGGGGGGGCCAGTGGGGGGGCCAGTGGGGGACCGGTGGGGGCGGGCGCGACTTGCCGCCCGCGCGCGGCTGCTCTAAGCAGGGTCCGACAGGTCCGCCGAACCGGGCCACGACGATCCGAAAGGCCCTTTCATGCGCATTCTCGTGACCAATGACGACGGTATCAACGCCCCGGGGTTGAAGGTCGCCGAAGCCATCGCCGCCGAGATCGCCGGCCCCCAGGGCGAGGTCTGGACCGTTGCGCCGGCGTTCGAACAATCGGGCGTCGCGCACAAGATCAGCTATACGCACCCGATGATGATCGCCAAACTGGGCCCGCGCCGCTACGCGGCCGAGGGCAGCCCGGCCGATTGCGTTCTGGCGGGCGTCTACGAGGTGCTGGACGGCGCGCGGCCCGATCTGATCCTGTCAGGGGTGAACCGGGGCAACAACTCGGCCGAGAACGTGCTCTATTCCGGCACGCTGGGCGCCGCGATGGAGGCCGCGTTGCAGGGTCTGCGCGCCATCGCCCTGTCGCAATACCTGGGCCCCCGGACCGAGGAGATGTCCGACATGTTCGAACCCGCCGTGGCGCACGGCACCGCCGCGGTGCGGGCCCTGTTGGAGCGGGGCCTCTGGGACGACAACGACTATCGGCTGTTTTACAACGTCAACTTTCCGCCGGTGCCCGCGGCCGATGTCAAGGGCCTCAAGGTTGCCGCGCAAGGGTTCCGCCGCCACACCGCCTTCGGGGTCGAGCCGCATGTCTCGCCCTCGGGACGCAAGTTCCTGTGGATCAAGGGCGGGCCGCAGCATTTGGCCACCCTGCCCGGCACCGACGCGGCAGCCAACCTGGACGGCTGGATCTCGGTCACGCCGATGCGCGCCGATCTGACCGCGCACGATGCGCTGGCGTCCTTGCGGGATCGTCTGGAATGACCGAGGCCGAGCGCGCCGAACAGATCATGCGCTTCATCTACGCGCTCAGGTCCAAGGGCGTGACCGACCTTGCCGTGCTGCGCGCGATGGAGCGGATCGACCGCGGCGTTTTCGTGCGCGGCATCTTTGCCGAACGGGCCTACGAGGACACGCCGCTGCCGATCGGCTGCGGCCAGACGATCAGCCAGCCGTCGGTCGTTGCGCTGATGACCGAGGCGCTCGAGGTCACACCGCGCGACAAGGTGCTCGAGGTCGGCACCGGCTCGGGCTATCAGGCGGCGATCCTCAGCCAGTTGGCGCGCCGGGTCTACACCGTCGAACGGCACCGCGCGCTGATCGCCACAGCGCGCGCGGCCTTTGCCGCGCTGGACCTGCACAACATCACCGCCATGGCCGCCGACGGCTCGTTCGGATTGCCCGAGCAGGCGCCGTTCGACCGCATCATCGTCACCGCGGCCGCCGAGGACCCGCCCGGTCCGCTGCTGGCGCAGTTGCGGCCGGGGGGTATCATGGTGGTGCCGGTGGGCCAATCGGATACCGTCCAGCACCTGATCAAGGTGCGCAAGCTCGAGAACGGTTACGATTACGAGGAACTGCGCCCGGTGCGCTTCGTGCCGCTGCTGGAAGGCATGGCCACCGACTGACGCCCCGCCGCCCCCGCGCGCAGCCCGCCGCGCTGTGGGCCGAGGGGGGAAATCCGGCGCGCAGTTTCCCGCTACACGTTGTGGTGATGGGGTGTATCGCCCCGGATTTTGCGCTATACATCGGCCCGATACGACCCGGCGCGGCGACCGCCCCGGGACCGAACGGCGCAGACAAGGCTGGGACAGGATGAGCAGGATCTTGACGACGGATCGCACCATGAGGCGCGGCGGGCTGACGGTCGCCCTGATGGCCGGAGCGTTGACGCTGTCGGGCTGTGCATCGATGTCGACCCTCGACTGGGACCTGCGGCCCTCGGCCGGGTTCTCGACCTCGGACGCGGCGCGCGCGGCCACGGCGGCGCGGCCCGCGCCCGACGCGCGCGGCGTGATCTCGTATCCGGGCTATCAGGTCGTGGTTGCCCAGCGAGGCGAACGTGTCGCCGATATTGCCAGCCGGCTGGGTCTGGACCCCGGCGCGCTGGCCCGCCACAACGCGATCGGCCCCGACGCGACGCTCAGGGGCGGCGAATTGCTGGTGCTGCCGTCGCGGGTCAGCGAACCCGAAGGCCTGTCGAGCGGCGCGATCACCACCACACCGCTGGGCCCCGGCGCGACCGCGCCCAGCGTGGCCGAACCCGTCCGCCACACCGTCGAACGCGGCGAAAGCGCCTTTACCATCGCCCGGCTCTACAATGTCACGCCGCGGGCGCTGGCCGACTGGAACGGCCTGCCCGCCGACATGAGCGTGCGCGAGGGCCAGATCCTGATGATCCCGGTGGCCACCCAGACGATCGCCCAGGCGGCGGCCGGGGCGCCGCTGAACGCGGCCGGGGTGACGGCGGCGGAAACCGCGCCCGCGACCACCTCGCAGCCGGGGCAAGGCTCGCCCACGCCGGTGCCGCCCTCGGCCGCGACGCCGCTGCCCGCGAGCAATCCCGCGCGCTCGGGGGAAACCGCCGGCACCACCGCCGCGACGCCGCCGGTGGCCGACATGGGCGCCCAGCGCACCGAGGGGCCGCGCCTGGCGATGCCGGTGCAGGGCCGCATCATTCGCGCCTATGCGCAGGGCCGCAACGAGGGGATCGGCATCGGCGCGCCCGAGGGCACCGATGTGCACGCCGCCGCCGCCGGAACGGTCGCGGCGATCACCCAGGACACCGACCAGGTGCCGATCATGGTGATCCGCCACGAGAACAACCTGCTGACGGTCTACGCCAACATCGACAACATCCGTGTCGCGCGCGGCGACCGGGTGTCGCGCGGGCAGAGCATCGCCACGGTGCGCCACGGCGACCCCAGCTTCCTGCATTTCGAGGTGCGCGAAGGTTTCGACAGCGTCGATCCGATGCCCTATCTGCAATAGGCCCGGCGGGGGTTTCGCCCTCGGCCGGCAGCCTTGCAGGCCGCAGCCCTCGGGCGACCGGGCGCGGCGCTGACGCGCCGCGCGGTGGGGGGCGCTGCCCCCCTCTTGCCTGCGGCAATTCACCCCCCGGGATATTTCCGGCACAAAGACGGCGCGGTGCACGCCCTCTTGACGCGCCCGCGCCCGGGCGGCAAACCCGCCCCATGCTGCCCCGCGACACTCTCGATCAGATCCTGCGACGTTTCGAGTATCTCGAGGCGCAGATGAACGCTGGCGCCGAGCCGGCGAAGCTGGCGGATCTGGCGCGCGACTATCAGGGGTTGAAGCCGGTGGTGCAGGCGATCCATGACTGGCGCGGCGCACAGGCGCAGCGGGCCGAGGCCGAGGCGTTGCTTGCGGACCCCGAGATGCGGGCCCTGGCGCAGGACGAGATCGCCGCGCTGGATGCCGCCTTGCCCGTGCTGGAAGCGCAGCTCAAGCTGGCGCTGTTGCCCCGCGACATTGCCGACGAGCGCCCCGCCATTCTGGAGATCCGCCCCGGCACCGGCGGCGAGGAGGCGGCGCTGTTCGCGGCCGATCTGCTGCGCATGTATCAGCGCTATGCCGATGCCCGGGGCTGGCGTTGCGAGATGATTGCCGAGACCGCGACCGAGCTGGGTGGCCTGCGCGAAGCGGTGATGCGGATCGTCGGCGACGGGGTCTTTGCGCGACTCAAGTTCGAATCGGGGGTGCACCGGGTGCAGCGCGTGCCGGTGACGGAATCGGGTGGGCGGATCCACACCTCGGCCGCGACGGTCGCGGTTCTGCCCGAGGCCAGCGAGGTTGACATCGCCATTCCCGACGCCGACCTCAGGATCGACACGATGCGGGCCTCGGGCGCCGGCGGGCAGCATGTGAACACCACCGATTCCGCGGTGCGGATCACCCACCTGCCCAGCGGCATCGTCGTCACCTCGTCCGAGAAGTCGCAGCATCAGAACCGCCGTCTGGCGATGGAGGTCCTGCGCGCGCGGCTCTTCGATCTGGAGCGTCGCAAGCAGGCCGAGGCCCGCGCCGCCGACCGGCGCGCGCAGGTCGGCACCGGCGACCGATCGGAACGCATCCGCACCTACAACTTTCCGCAAGGCCGCCTGACGGATCACCGCATCAACCTGACGCTCTACGCTCTGGCGCAGATCGTCGCGGGCGATCTGGACCCCGTGATCGACCCGCTGATCGCCCAGAATCAGGCCGAACGACTGGCCGAGCTGGACGCATGAGCGCCGAGGACGCCTTGCGCGCGGGCCTGGTGCGGCTGCGCGCGGCGGGCGTGCCCGATCCCGCGCGCGATGCCCGGCTGCTGCTGGCCCATGCGCTGGGCATCGCCGCGGATCGGCTGGTGCTGCATCTGCGCGATCCCCTGCCCGAGGGCGCCATGGCCCGGTTCGCGGCGGCGCTGGACCAGCGCGTCGCGCGCCGTCCGGTCAGCCAGATCACCGGGCGGCGGGCGTTCTGGGGCCGAGAGTTTCGCGTCACGCCGGACGTTCTGGACCCCCGGCCCGAGACCGAGACCCTGATCGCCGAGGCGCTGGCGCAGCCCTTTCATCGGGTGCTGGACCTGGGCACCGGATCGGGCGCGATCGTGCTGACGTTGCTGGCCGAACGCCCGGGCGCGCGCGGCCTGGGCACCGACCTGTCGGCCGATGCGCTGGCTGTGGCGCGGCAGAACGCCGAGGCGCTGGGCGTGGAGCGCGTGGATTTCCAGCGCGCCGACTGGTTCGCCGGAATCGACGGGTGCTTTGACCTGATCGTCTCGAACCCGCCCTACATCGCCGAGGCCGAAATGGCCGATCTGTCGCCCGAGGTCCGCCACGAGCCGCGCATGGCCCTGACCCCCGGCGGCGACGGGTTGGCGGCCTATCGCGCCATCGTGTCCGGGGCGCGGGCGCATCTGGTTCCGGGCGGGCGGCTGATGGTGGAAATCGGCTGGACCCAGGCGGCCCCGGTCCGCGCCCTGATGGCCGAGGCCGGCTTGATCGCCCTGCGCACCAGCACCGATCTGGACGGCCGCGACCGGGTGATAGCGGCAACGGCCCCTTGACCTGCGCCCAATCCGACACATTTTCACGAAATGACACGGTTTTTTGCGGCTTCATTGCCGTTTTCATCTTGTCTGAACTTCGGCGGCGTGTTTAGTCGCTCACGTGCCGGGGGTGGTCGACCGCTTCTCTGACCGCGCCGCACGCCAATCCGAATTGACCTGACCCTGAACGCGCCCTCTTGGCGGACCATGGGTCAAACGTCCCGACTCAAGGCCGGAACCCGCCCTTATGAGACAATCGAACAAACGTTCGCGTTCAAAGAACAACCGTCCGCGCTCGCTCGGCAATATCGTCAACCGGGTTTTCGACAGCTCGGGCCCCGAGGGCAAGGTGCGCGGCACCCCCCAGCAGATCATCGACAAATACACTTTGCTGGCGCGCGATGCGCAGTTGTCGGGCGACCGGGTCGCGGCTGAGAACTTTCAGCAGCACGCCGAACATTACACCCGCATGTTGAACGAGGCGCAGGTCGAACTCGCGCGTGAGGCCGAGCAGCGCCGCGATCAACAGGGCGGCCAGAACAACGGCCAGAACAACGGCCAACAGGGCGGTCAGACCTACGCCCCGCAAAACGGCGGCCCGCAGGGCAACCGCCGCGACGATGGGGCCGAGGGCGGCGACGGCGAGGGTCCGTCGCAGGGCCGTCAGGACTGGAAGGATCGTCGCAACAAGCGCAACGACGACCGCCGCAACCGGCGCGAACAGGGCGACCCGCGCGACGAGGCCCCCGGCGACAGCCAGGCCGAGGGCGAGACGATGCTGGTGGAAACGCCCGAGACGCGCGGCGACAGCCAACCCGCCGCCCCCCGGGCACCGGCCGAGACGCCCGCCCCGGCACCGGCCCCCGCCGCATCCCCCGCGCCCGAGGCCACCGCCGAGGACGCCGCGAAGCCGCGCAAGCGCACCCGCAAACCCAAGGCCGAGGCCGGCGAGACGCCCGCCAAACCCGCCCCCTCGGACGCAGCCGAATAAGCGCGGGACCGATCCGCATCGCAGGGAACACCGGGGGCTTCGCGGCCCCCGTTGTCGTTTGACGTCCCGATCCGCACCGATCCGCAGCTTACATCCGGGGCTGTCCGTCCTATATAAAGGGACGACTCTCCCCGCGTTTCATCCCATCGAGGCCCATGTCGCTACCGCCCGGCTTTCTCGACGAATTGCGATCGCGCGTGTCCATCGCGCAGGTGGTCGGCCGCACGGTCACCTGGGACCTGCGCAAGTCGAACCAGGGCAAGGGGGATTTCTGGGCGCCCTGCCCGTTCCATCACGAAAAGACCGCCTCGTTTCATGTCGATGACCGCAAGGGGTTCTATTATTGCTTTGGCTGCCAGGCCAAGGGCGACGTGCTGACCTATCTGCGCGAGTCGCAAAACCTGTCTTTCATGGACGCGGTCGAGGCCCTGGCGCGCGAGGCCGGCATGGCGATGCCCGAACGCACCGAGGGCGACCGGCAGCGCGATGAACGGCGCGTCACGCTGGTCGAGGTGATGGAAAAGGCCGTCCGCTTCTACCGGATGCAACTGATGGGCGGCCAGGCGGCCGAGGCGCGCGCCTATCTGGACCGTCGCGGCCTGACCGAGGCCCAGCGCACGCACTGGGAAATCGGTTATGCGCCGGACCAGCGACAGGCGCTGTGGTCGCATCTCAGGCAGGCGGGCATCGACGCCGCCCTGATCGTCGAGGCCGGCCTGTGCGCCCAGCCCGACGACGGCGGCCAGCCTTTTGACCGGTTCCGGGGCCGCATCCTGTTCCCGATCCGTGACGCGCGCGGGCGCGCCATCGCCTTTGGCGGGCGCTCGATGGACCCGAACGCGCGGGCGAAATACCTGAACTCGCCCGAGACGCCGCTGTTCGACAAGGGGCGCACGCTTTACAACATCGGACCGGCGCGCACGGCCTCGGGCAAGGGGCAGCCCCTGGTCGTGGCCGAGGGCTACATGGATGTGATCGCCTTGGTGAACGCCGGATTCGAGGGCGCCGTGGCCCCCCTTGGCACCGCCGTGACCGAGGACCAGCTGCGCCTGTTGTGGCGGATGCACCCCGAACCGATCATCGCGCTCGATGGCGACGCGGCCGGGCTCAGGGCGGGGCTCAGGGTGGCGGATCTGGCCTTGCCGCTGATTACCGCGGGCCAGGGTCTGCGCTTTGCGCTGCTACCCGGCGGACAGGACCCCGACGACCTGATCAAGGCTCAGGGCACCACCGCCATGCGCGACGTGCTGGAGCGCGCCGTGCCGATGGCGCGCCTGCTATGGGACCGCGAGATCCAGGGGCATGTCTTTGACAGCCCCGAACGCCGCGCCGCGCTGGACCAGCGGCTGCGCGGCTTGCTGGGGCGGATCCAGGACCCCAGTCTGCGCGAGCATTACGCGCAGGAATTCCGCCAGCAGCGCCGCGTCCTGTTCTCGGACGGCAGCGCGGGCCCGTTCCGCCCGGGGCCCTACAAGTCGCGCCGCCAGGCTGCGCAGGCGCCGCTGCCCGGCACTCGTGGCTCGTTGCTGGCCGCCGGCGCCGAGGGCGCCGACGAGGACCTGCGCGAGGCGCTGATTCTGGCCGTGCTCTTTGCCCACCCCGCCCTGATCGAGGAATTCGACGACCGGCTGATGGCGATGGACCCGCGACGCGAGGATCACCGGCTGTTGCAATCCGTGCTGCTGACGGCCGCGCAGGCCCACCCGACCCCCACGGCCGAGGCCCTGACCGAACGCGGCGGCGCCGAATACCAGCGCCTGCGCGCCCTGCCGCATGTCGCCATCGCGCCCACGCTGCGCCCGCAGGCCGATATCGACTTTGTCCGCCGCTGCCTGGGCGAGGATTTCGAAGTTCTGCTGACGCGCCGCGCGATGCGTCGCGAACTGGCCGAACTGACGGCCGAGCTGGAATCGCTGCCCGGCGAGCGGCTGACCTATCGGCTGGGCGAAACCGCCCGGGCGATGGACCGCGCCGGCAAGGGCGCAACGCGCGAATCGACGACCGATCTGGGCGAGGATCGCGAAAGCCTGTCCAACCAGTTGCAAACGCTCATCGACTCGCAGGTCTGGGTGAAAAAGAAGCGCCGCCCCGGCCCGCCCTGACGGGCGCGGCGTCGCGAATCATCCTTTTTCCGACCCGCCCCGCTTTTTTCGCCGCCCCCCTGTGATTCGCCCCGTCCAATCGCTATCTCTGCTAGATACCGAATCACTCCGCGCCCGAATCGCGACGCATCATCACGACGCATCACCACGACGCATCCCCTGCCTGGAGGAATCATGGTCGCCAAAGACACCGACGACGCGAAGCCCGAAGACCAGGACAGCGAGTTCACGCTCGACATGAGCCAGGCCTCGGTTCGGCGCATGATTGCGGCCGCCAAGGAACGCGGCTTCATTACCTACGAACAGCTGAACCAGGTGATGCCCCCCGATCAGGTCTCGTCCGAGCAGATCGAGGACGTGATGTCCATGTTGTCCGAAATGGGCATCAACGTGGTCGAGGAAGAGGAAGCCGAGGACGGCGAGACCCCCGACGCCCCGGAGGCCGCGGCGGCGGGATCGACCGAACTGGTCGTCGCCTCGTCGGGCAGCGAGACGCTGGACCGCACCGACGACCCTGTGCGCATGTATCTGCGCGAGATGGGCTCGGTCGAGCTGTTGTCGCGCGAGGGCGAAATCGCCATCGCGAAACGCATCGAGGCCGGCCGCAACACGATGATCGCGGGCCTGTGCGAAAGCCCGCTGACCTTTCAGGCGATCATCATCTGGCGTGACGAACTGCTGACCGAGGACGTGCTTCTGCGCGAGGTGATCGACCTCGAGGCGACATTCGGCAACTCGCTGGACGAAGAGGGCGACGAACCGGTCGTGGATTCGGTCAACGCCGACGGCACCGTCCGCGCCGCCGGCGGCACCCGCCGCGCCGAACCCGAACTGGACGCCGATGGCAACCCGATCGCCAACGGCGACGACGAGGACGACGATTTCGACCAGTCGAACATGTCGCTGGCGGCGATGGAGGCCTCGCTCAAGCCGCGCGTGCTCGAGACGCTGGACCAGATCGCGCGCGATTACGAGCAACTCGAAGAGATGCAGCAGCAGCGAATGCAGGCCACGCTGCAGGAAGAGGCCCGCTTCTCGCCGGCCGCCGAAAGCGCCTATCAGAAGCTGCGCTCGGAAATCGTCGAACTGGTGAATTCGCTGCACCTGCACAACAACCGGATCGAAGCGCTGATCGACCAGCTCTACGGCATCAACAAGCGCATCATGACCATTGACGGCGCGATGGTGAAGCTGGCCGACAGCGCCCGCATCAACCGGCGCGAGTTCATCGACGAGTATCGCGGCTACGAGCTGGACCCGACCTGGTGCGACCGGATGGCCCGGTCCAAGGGCCGCGGCTGGCAGACGCTGTTCGAACGCTCGGGCGAAAAGGTGCTGGACCTGCGCGAGGAAATGGCCGAGGTCGGACGCTATGTCGGCGTGGACATCGCGGAATTCCGGCGCATCGTCGCGCAGGTGCAGAAGGGCGAAAAGGAAGCCCGTCAGGCCAAGAAGGAAATGGTCGAGGCGAACCTGCGACTGGTGATCTCGATCGCCAAGAAATACACCAACCGCGGGCTGCAATTCCTGGACCTGATCCAGGAAGGCAACATCGGCCTGATGAAGGCCGTGGACAAATTCGAATACCGCCGGGGTTACAAGTTCTCGACCTATGCGACGTGGTGGATCCGCCAGGCGATCACCCGCTCCATCGCGGATCAGGCACGCACCATCCGCATCCCGGTGCACATGATCGAGACGATGAACAAGCTGGTGCGCACCTCGCGCCAGATCCTGCACGAAATCGGCCGCGAGCCCTCGCCCGAGGAACTGGCCGAGAAGTTGCAGATGCCGCTCGACAAGGTTCGCAAGGTGCTGAAGATCGCCAAAGAGCCGATCTCTCTGGAAACGCCCATCGGCGACGAGGAAGACAGCCAGCTTGGCGATTTCATCGAGGACAAGAACGCCGTTCTGCCCCTCGACAGCGCCATTCAGGAAAACCTGCGCGAGACGACGACCCGGGTCCTGGCTTCGCTGACACCGCGCGAAGAGCGGGTGCTCAGGATGCGCTTTGGCATCGGCATGAACACCGACCACACGCTGGAAGAGGTCGGCCAGCAGTTCAGCGTCACCCGCGAACGCATCCGCCAGATCGAGGCCAAGGCGCTCAGGAAGCTGAAGCACCCGAGCCGGAGCCGGAAGTTGCGGAGTTTCCTGGACCAGTGATCGGGGCTTGTAGGGTGCGTGCTAGCACGCACCTTACGGCTGCCCGGGCAAGGATGCCGCCCGTGCGCATTCCCCAGGCTCCGGCCGCGAAGGGATCGCTGAAATGGATGCAGGCCGCCGCCAACCTGCGGCCTGACCTGCTGCAACCCCCCGATCTGCCCCCGCTGACCTGGGTTTCGCCCCTGATCGACGACGGGTATGCGGAATATCGCGACCGCGCCTTTCTCGACCGTCTCGGTCTGTCCCGCCATGCCGGGGCGCTCGCGGACTTCTGGCCGGCGCGGGGTCCGCAATGGGATGGTCTGGCCCGGTTCGATGGCGGCGTTCTCGTGGCCGAGGCCAAGGCCCATCTGCCGGAGCTTCCCGGCCCGGCCTGCGCCGCCAGGCCCCGGTCGAAAGCGAGGATCGCGGCCAGCATGGCCCGGGTGCAGGAAGGCCTGGGCCTGGGCGAACGGGACTGGCTCTCGTCGCACTATCAATACGCCAACCGGCTGGCGCATCTGTGGTGGCTGCGCGGCCTGGGGATTGACGCCCATCTTCTGCTCGTCGGTTTCCTGGGTGACACCGAGGTTCGCGGTCCCCGGGACCGGGCCGAATGGCTGGCCGCCTACCGCGTCGCAGATCGGGCCCTGGGCCTGCCCGACCGGCACGCCCTGTCCCCTTTCGTGCATCATGTTTTTCCCGATGTCGCCCGACTTTCGCGGGCGCCAGTCGTGGCGCGGGGTCCCGGCTCGCGGTGAGGTCGGCGCCTCCCTTCCCGCCCGCTCTTCCGCCCGTGCGTCCAAGCCGCTATGATAGCGCTGCCGAAACAACGGGAGCCCCGCGATCATCGCCCCTTCCCCCCCCCCCCACCTCGCCTTCCTGAACCCGTTCCGGTCACCGGCCGCCGCGCCGCCATTCCCCCGGCAGACATGCACACCACCCTCACCTTGCAGACCCAGGGCCCCGGCCTTTACGAGGTCACCCCCCAACTCGCCCAATGGGTCGAGCGGCAGGCGCCCGACGAGGCGCTGCTCACGCTGTTCATCCGCCACACCTCGGCGTCGCTGCTCATTCAGGAGAACGCCGATCCGGGCGTGCAGCGCGACCTCAAGACCTGGCTCAATCGCCTGGTGCCGCCCGCGAACGACCCGTCGATGCGCTGGATCACCCATACGATGGAGGGGCCGGACGATATGCCCGCGCATATCAAGGCCGCGCATCTGCCGGTGTCGCTGGCGATCCCGGTCATCGGTGGAGCGATGGCGCTGGGGTCCTGGCAAGGCGTCTATGTGGTCGAGCACCGGACCCGGCCCCAGAAGCGGCAGGTCACCGCGCTGTTGCGGTGAGCTTCGACCGCCCCGCCGCCGACCTGGCGCCCCGGTTGCTGGGCGCCACGCTCACCGTGCGCGGCTGCGCCGGCCGCGTCGTCGAGACCGAGGCCTATGCCCCCGACGACCCGGCCTCGCATTCCTTTGGCGGACCGACGCGGCGCAACGCGGCGATGTTCGGCCCGGCCGCGCACGCCTATGTCTATCGGATCTACGGGATGCACTGGTGCCTGAACGTCGTCGCCGCGCGCGGCCACGCGGTGCTGATCCGGGCCCTCGAGCCGCTCTCGGGGATCGAGGCGATGGCGGCGCGGCGCGGCCCCGGCCGCCCGCTGTGCAAGGGGCCGGGGATGCTGGCGCAGGCGCTGGGCATCGACGGCGACGACGACGGGCGCCCCTTTGGCACGCCGGACTTCCGGCTGGACCTGGCCCCGCCGGCCGACTGGCTGACCGGCCCGCGCATCGGCATCACCAGGGCCACCGACTGGCCGATGCGCTTCGGCCTGCCCGGCCCGTGGCTGTCGCGCCGCTTCTAGCGCAGGCTCAGGCCCCGCTCGCGGAATAGTTCCTCGGCGATGATGAGCTTGCGCACCTCGGTGGTGCCGCCGCCCAGCGAAGCAATGCGCGCGTTGCGGTAGTGGCGGTTGACCTCGGTGTCCCAGATGAAGCCCGAGCCGCCATGAATTTGCACCGCCAGATCGGTGACCCGGGCCAGCATCTCGGCCCCGAACATCACCGATTGGGCGCACAGGCGATGGATCGTGCCGCGCCCGCCGTCGCCGTGCTGCATGGTGTCGCAGGCCGCCAGCGCGCTGTAGGCGGTCACCCGCGCGGCCTCGATCAGGGTCGCCATTTCCGCCAGATGCGACTGAATCATCTGGAAGCTGCCGATCGGCTTGCCGAACTGGCGGCGCGTGGCGGCATAGTCGAGCGACAGGTCCAGGCAGCGTTGCGCGGCGCCGATCGACGGCAGGCACAGAAAGGCGCGCTCGATGTCGAGACCCGACATCACGACCGCGACGCCCGAATTCTCGGGGCCCAGCCGGTTCGCTGCCGGCACGCGCATGGCATCGAACACCAGTTCGCCCGTGGGGCAGCCGCGCCAGCCCATCTTGGTCAGCGTCTGCGCCACTTTGAACCCCGGCGTGTCGGTTTCCACCACAAAGGCCGAGATCCCCTTGGCCCCCAGATCCGGCGCGGTCTTGGCATAGAGCAAGATCACATCCGCGACCGGCCCGTTCGAGATGAACATCTTCTGCCCGGTGATGACATAGTCGTCGCCGTCGCGCACCGCGCGCGTCGCCATCGAGCCCAGCGCATCCGACCCGGCGCCCGGCTCGGTCAGGCCCAGCGCGCCGACCTTGCGACCCGAGATCAGCCCGGGGGCGAAGCGCGCGATCTGTTCGGGCGAGCCATTCCTGAGGATGTTGTTCAGGCACAGGTTCTCGTGTGGGCCCCAGATGAACGAGGCGTTGGTGTTCCAATAGGCAAAGGCTTCGCCCACCAGCCCCGCGCCCATCAGGTCCATGCCCGCGCCGCCCAGTTCCACCGGCGCGGTCAGGCCGCAATAGCCGTCGGCGCCCAGCTTGGCCATCAGGTGCTCGGGATACCAGTCCTCGTCGTCCATGCGGGCGAACAGCGGGTGCAGTTCGGCCTCGGCGTAGCGAAAGGCGGCGTCGCGGATCGCGCGGTGTTCATCGGTCAGGGAAAAGGGGGTCATGTCAGCCTCGGAACAGGGGGGTGCCGTGGGCATTCGCGCGCTGGAACCCGGGCCGGGCGGTCAGCCGGTCCAGATAGGCGCGCGTCTGCGGTTTGTAGTGTTGGCCGATGCCGATCAGATCGCCCAGATACAGCGCATAGCCCACCGCGATATCGGCGGCCGTGAACCGCCCGGCACAGAGGAATTCCTGCGTCTCGACGCGGGCGTTCACCAGCTTCAGCCGCGACAGATACCACTGGGTGTAATCCTCGGCCACCTGCGGCTGGCGCCGCTCGCGCGGCTCGAAACGGGCGTAGCGCAGGACCAATGTCTGGGGAAAGGTCAGCGTGGCGTCGGAATGATAGAGCCAGTTCAACCAGTCGCCATAGGCCGGGTCCCGGGGGGAAACGGCCAGCGTATCCTCGCCGTAGCGGCGCGCCAGGTAATGGGTGATACCGCTGGATTCCGTCATCGCGGTCTCGCCGTCGCGCAGGAAGGGCACGGTGCCCAGCGGATTCACCTCGAGAAACGATGGGTCCGACAGGCGCGGCGGGAATTGCAGCAGGTGCAGCCGATAGGCCACACCGAGTTCCTCGAGCGTCCAGAGCGCGCGCAGCGACCGCGCATCCTTGCAGTGCCACAGTTCGATCATGGGTCCTCCGGCGTGATCTCGATCAGGGGTTGGCGGGCGCGGACCTGCGCGCCCTGGGTGGTCAGGACGGCGCTGACGCGGCCGGCGACGGGCGCTTGCAGCGGGTGCTCCATTTTCATCGCTTCCAGCACGGCCAGCGTCTGGCCGCGCCGAACCCGGTCACCCTCGCGCACGGTCACCGCCGAGACCCTGCCCGCCATGGGTGCCAGCACCCGACCGTCGCCGCCCTCGTCGCGGGCTTCGACCGGGGCGAGGGTGATGTCGGTCAACCCGACGTCGCCCAGCCACAGCACCGCACCGTCCCGGGCGCACGCAATGCTGCGGGCGACGCCGTCGATCCGGGCCCGCACCTGCGTCGCGTCGCAGGCGTCGAGCGTGACGGTCCGCGTGCCCAGCGTGGCGGTTGTGCCGGCGAGGGTCAGCGTGACCTCGGCCGTGCCCGTGCAGGTGTCAAAGCGCCGATGCAGCACCGGCGCGGGGCCGGTGGTAAAGCCAAAGCGCGGCGCCGGGGCGCCCGCCTGGATCAGCACCGCCAGCGCCAGCAGCGCCGGGTCCGGCGCCTGCGCCGACAGCGAGGGGTCGCCTGCGAAATCGCGTTCCAGAAAGGCGGTGGTCGGCCCCTGGCGAAACCCCTCGTGCGCCAGCACACGCGCCAGGAACGCCTTGTTGGACCTGAGGCCCAGCAGCACCGTCCGCTGCAACCCGTCGATCAGCCGGGCGCGCGCCGTCTCGCGGTCGGGGCCGGTGGCGATCAGCTTGGCCAGCATCGGATCAAAATCGCCACCGACCGCCAAACCATCGGTCAGCGCATCGTCCGAGCGCAGCCCGGGCGCGGGCGCCCAACGCAGCACGCGTCCGGTTTGCGGCAGGAAACCGTTGGCCGGGTCCTCGGCATAAAGGCGCACCTCGATCGCGTGGCCTTTCAGCACGATCTTGTCCTGCGGCAGCGGCAGGGCTTCGCCCCGGGCGACGCGGATCTGCCATTCCACCAGATCGAGACCGGTCACCATCTCGGTCACGGGATGTTCCACCTGAAGGCGGGTGTTCATCTCGAGAAACCAGAATGCGCCGTCTTCAAGCAGGAATTCGACCGTGCCCGCGCCCTCATAGGCCGCCGCCCGGGCCAGCGCGACAGCCGCCGCCCCCATCCGCACGCGCAGGTCGGGGTCCACGGCGGGCGATGGCGCCTCTTCGACCACCTTTTGATGGCGGCGCTGAACGGAACAGTCGCGCTCACCCAGATGCACCACGTTTCCGTGCCGGTCGCCAAAGACCTGCACCTCGATATGGCGGGGGTTGAGCAGCGCCTTTTCGACGATCAGCGCGCCGTCGCCAAAGCTTTTCAGGGCCTCCGAGGCGGCGCGTTCCAGGGCCTCGGGCAGATCGGCCAGGTCGTGCACCAACCGCATCCCCTTGCCACCGCCGCCCATCGCCGCCTTGACCATCAGGGGCACGCCGATCCGCGCCGCGTCGTCGGGACCGCCCCCCGGCAGCACCGGCACGCCCGCCGCCTGGGCCGCGCGCTTGGCCGCGCCCTTGTCGCCCATGATCGCGATCGCCTGCGCCGACGGGCCGATGAACGTCAAGCCTGCCTCGGCGCAAGCCTTTGCGAAATCGGCGTTTTCCGAAAGGAACCCATAGCCCGGGTGGATCATCCCTGCGCCCGTCGCCTGCGCAGCCGCCAGAATCGCCGCGCCGTCCAGATAGCCGGGCACCGCCACCGCCAGATCGGCCGCGACGACATGCGGCGCGCCGGCCTCGTCCGGGGTATGAATGGCGACGCAGCCATAGCCCATGGCGCGCGCGGTGCGCATCACCCTGAGGGCGATCTCGCCCCGGTTTGCGATCAGGATCCTCATAGCCGCGCCACCCCGAATGTGTTGGGGCGCAAGGCCCGCGTTCCCTCGGCCGCGATCAGGTCCAGGACCAGCGCCAGAATGTCGCGCGTCTGGCGCGGATCGATGATGCCGTCATCCTCGAGCCGCGCCGACGAGGCCAGCGCCGTCGTCGCCTCGGCCAGCATCGCGGCCGTGCCCTGTTCCAGCGCGTCGAGTTTGGCCATGTCCACCGCACCCGCGCGGGTCATCGCCGCCTCGGTCACGATGCGCATCACCTGCCCCGCCTGGGCCGGCCCCATGACCGACGTCCGCGCGTTGGGCCACGCAAAGATGAAGCGCGGGTCGAAGCCGCGCCCGCACATCGCATAATTGCCCGCCCCATAGCTGCCGCCGACCACGACGGACAGCTTGGCCACCCGCGCGTTCGCCACCGCCTGGATCATCTTCGAGCCATGCTTGATGATCCCCGCGCGCTCGGGCTCGGTGCCCACCAGGAAGCCGGTGGTGTTGTGCAGGAACAGCAAGGGCGTGCCCGACTGGTCGCAAAGCTGGATGAACTGACCGGCCTTGGCGGCGCCCTGGGCGGTGATCGGGCCGTTGTTGCCAATGATCCCGATCGGGTGGCCGCCGATGCGGGCGTGGCCGCAGACCGTCGCCGCGTCATAGTCGGGCTTGAAGTCCAGAAACGCCGACCCGTCCGCCAGCCGCGCCACGATTTCGCGGCAATCATAGGGCTGGCGGGCGTCGGCCGGCACGATCCCCATCAGGTCCGAGGCCGGGAACAGCGGCGCCTCGACCACGGCCGGGGCCGCGTCGCGTGGCCAGGGCAAGGCGTCGATCACCGCGCGCGCCAGGCGGATGCCGTCGGCATCGGTTTCGGCCAGATAGTCGCCCACCCCCGAAACCTGCGTGTGCATCGCCGCGCCGCCCAGGTCCTCGTCGGTCGCGACCTCGCCGGTCGCGGCCTTCAGCAATGGCGGGCCCGCCAGATACATCGTCGCCTGACCGCGCACCATGATGACATAGTCGCTGAGGCCCGGCTG
Organism: Rhodobacter sp.; assembly: GCA_020637515.1. NCBI lineage: Bacteria > Pseudomonadati > Pseudomonadota > Alphaproteobacteria > Rhodobacterales > Rhodobacter > Rhodobacter sp. The sequence goes on from JACKKG010000001.1 coordinate 3,236,300, forward strand.
ATAGGCGCCCCCCGCCGTCGCCGAGCCGTGCACCACCGTCACCTGGGGCAGGCCCAGCGCCGACAGCCGCGCCTGGTTGGCGAACCCGCGGCCGCCGGGGATGAACACCTCATGCGCATAGGCCAGATTGGCGCCGCCCGACTGGCTGAGACTGATGAGCGGCAGCCGGTTGTCCCGCGCAATGTCCTGAAGGCGCAGCTTTTTCGCCAGACCATCGGGCGTGACCGTGCCCCCCTTCACCGCGTAATTGTCCACCACGACAACGCAGGCGCGCCCGCAGACCCGCCCGATGCCGGCGATCGCACCGGCGCCAGCGCCCGTGCCGTCCTTGTCGCCATAGCGTTTCCAACCGGCGAAGGGCGCGATTTCCAGCCAGGGCGCGCCCGGGTCCAGCAACAGCGCAAGCCGCTCGCGCGGCAGCAATTGCCCGCGCTTCGCCGCCTTTGCCCGCGCCGCTTCTCCCGCCGCCTCGACGGCCGCGCGCACGGCAATCACGGGGGCCAAGGCGGCCTCCATCGCCGTTCTGTTGGCCGCGAACGCCGCGCCGCCCGCATCCAGGGTCGAGGTCAGAACCGTCATCCGCGAACCCTTTCGTCCTGTCCGGTCAGCGCCCTCATGCCAGCCCCCAGATCGCCCGCGCCTCATCGGCCGAGGCCACGCCGCGCCCCGCCTCGTGCGCGATGCGTGCCAGCGCCCCCACCAGAGCCCCGTTGCCGGGCGCGCGCGCGCCGTCCGGCATGTAGAACGTGTCCTCGACCCCGGTGCGCAAATGGCCGCCCAGTTCGGCGACCCGCGCGTGAACCGGCCAGATCTCGGTCCGGCCGATCAGCGTGGCCTGCCAGGTCGCGCCCGCGGGCAGGTAGCGCACCAGCACATCCAGCAGCGCGACGTCGGCCGGCATCCCCGACGCCACCCCCATCACCAGATTGACCTGCGGACGCGACACCATGCCGACCTCGGCGAACATGCCGACCGAGCGCACGATGCCGGTGTCGAAGCACTCGAACTCGGGTCGGGTGCCGACCTCGTTCATTGCCGCGACGATCTCGGCCACTTTCTCGACCGGGTTGTCGAACAGCATTGGCGGCCAGGCCCAGCCGCCGCCCGAGCGGGTCTTCAGGTAATTGAGCGAACCGGCGTTGCAAGCGGCGATTTCCGGCCGACCGGCACGGATGCAGGCGATGGGGCCCGACTGATCGCGTCCGACGGTGCCGGTGGTGAAGTTCAGGATCACGCCCGGACAGGCGCCGCGGATGGCCTCGGCGATCTCGACCGCCAGCGCGGGGTCCCAACTGGGCAAATGCCCGCGCCCCGCCCCCTGCTGGCGGAAATGCACGTGCATGCAGGCCGCGCCCGCGTCCCAGGCCTCGTGCGCCGAGGCCGCCAGTTCCTCGGGCGTCACCGGCACGGGGTGTTCGCGCGGGTCGGTCAGAACGCCGGTCAGCGCGCAGGTGATGATGGCTTTCGACATGCGGTCCTCCAGTTTGGGCAAAGCGTAGCGCCGGCCGGGAAACCAAGCAAGTGCTTGCTTGTTTTCCGCCGCGTCACCGCTTAGCGTGCCGCCATGAGCACGCCCCTGTTCGATCCCGACAACGCCCGCGACCGGCTGCTGGCCGGCGCCGCGCGGCTGTTTCACGTCAAGGGGTATGCCGCCACCACCGTGCGCGCGATCGGCGCCGAGGTCGGCATCCTCTCGGGCAGCCTGTTCCACCACGTCCGCAGCAAGGAAGACTTGCTCTTTCAGGTCATGGAACGGGTGATCGGCGCGATGCTGCGCGATCTGGGGCAAGCCCTGGCCACCGCCGCGGGCCCGCGTGACCGCCTGCGCGCGCTTGTGCATGTCGAACTGGCCTATCTCCACGGACCGGCGGCGGACGCAACGGCGGTTCTGTTCCACGAATGGCGCGCCCTGTCCGAGGACCGCCGCGCGGTGCTGCTGGCTGGGCGCGACGCCTATTTCGCCCGCTGGCACCAGGTCCTGACCGAGGCCCGCTCGCGGGGCCTGATCCACGCCGAACCGGCCGCGGCCCGCCAGCTTCTGCACGGCGCGCTGGCCTGGACCAGCTACTGGTTCCGCCCGGACGGCCCGATGGACCTGGACGGGCTGACGGATCAGGTGATGGCGATGATCGCGCCGCCGCCCGCCCTCGCCCCCGCCCGCGCGCCCAACCCGCCGGTTTCTTGACAGGCCGCACCGAGGCGGCGCAGGCTGTCCACCTGCGCCGGGGGGGGGAACACGCGACCGCCATGACCGATCCGCCGAAACCACCCGCGCCCTGGGCCGCCTCTGGCCGCCACGACGGCCGGCCGCCCCCTTTGGGCGCGACACTGGTGTTGCTGGTCTTGTGGATGACCCTGACCGCGCTGGGGGTCATGCCGGTGGACCTGGCCGCCCAAAGCCCGCTGGGGGCGCTGGGGCAACCGCCCATTCCCCAGGTGCTGGCGCTGGTGCTGATGCTAGGGGCGATCGGCGTTTTCGGCTGGCGCGGGATCGGGCTGGGGCGCGCCGTCCCGGGCACCGCCCGGCTGATGTGGCTGCCGTGGCTTTATCTGCCGCTGTTCGCGCTGGCGATGCTGGCGGCGGGCGGCGCGCCGCCGCTGGCCGTGCTGTTGCCGATGGCGCTGGTCATGCTGCTGGTCGCGCTGTCCGAGGAGCTGATGTTTCGCGGCCTGCTCTATCCCGCGTTGCGCCAGCGGCTTCGCGTCTGGCCCGCGATCTGGACGAGTTCCGCGTTGTTCGGCGCGGTGCATCTGCTGAACGCGCTGCGTCACGGCGACTGGGCGGCCTCGGGCACGCAGGCGGTGACGGCGACCGGCACCGGGCTGCTGCTGATAGCCCTGCGGCTGCGGCGCGGGTCGATCTGGCCGGCGGTTCTCTATCACATGCTGTGGAACATCGGCGTCTTCGGCATGGCCGCGAACACACCCGAGGGGCCCTTGACCGCGCCGCTTCCCCCGACCGAACCCGCGACGCTGATCTTGCCCGCGCTGCTGGTCGTGCCGAACGTCGTCTACGCGCTGTTCCTGCTCAGGCGGGCCCGAGACGGCGACCTGCCCGGCGACCGATAGGGCCCGCGCGATCCCTTCGGGGGTGGTAGCCGCTGTGGGACTCGAACCCACACGCCCCAAAGGGCAACGGATTTTAAGTCCGGTCTGTCTACCATTCCAGCAAGCGGCCCCCGAACCGTCATAGCAGCCCCGCGCGCGGGCTCAAGCCCGTTCCCGGGACCAGCGGACATACCAGTCGAAACAGCCCGGATTCGCCATGGAATCGCGGTTCACCACCGTCGCGGGATCGCCACCCAGAAGCAGCTTCTTCACCGGCACCTCCAGCTTCTTGCCGGACAGGGTGCGCGGGATCTCGGGGGCGGCAACGATCGCGTCGGGCATGAAGCGCGGCGAGACCTGGGTGCGGATCGCCTGCCGGATCGCATCGCGCAGCGCGTCGTCCAGCACGACCCCGGCGGCGGGCACCACGAACAGCGGCATGAAGCTGTCGCGCCCCAGATACTCGCAATCCACGACGAGCGAATCGGCGACGGCCTCCAACCCCTCGACCGCGCGATAGATCTCGGACGAGCCCAGCCTGAGACCGTGGCGGTTGATCGTCGCATCCGAACGCCCGTAGATCACCGCGCCCCCGCCCGAGGTGATCTCGATCCAGTCGCCATGGCGCCAGACCCCGGGGAAGGTGTCGAAATAGCTGTCGATGTAGCGGGCATTCCCGGGATCGTTCCAGAAACGAAGCGGCATCGCGGGCAGCGGCTCGGTGCAGACCAGCTCGCCCACGGTGTCGAAGACCTCGACCCCGGCTTCATCGTAGGCGCGCACCGCGTTGCCCAGGAACCGGCACTGCATCTCGCCGGCCCGCACCGGCAGCATCGGATTGCCGCCGACAAAGGCCCCGGCCAGATCGGTGCCGCCGGACAAGGGCGCAAGCCACAGGTCCGACTTGACCGAGGCATAGATCCAGTCATAGCCCTCGGGGCTGAGCGGCGAACCGGTGGAGCCCAGATGCCTGAGCGCGGACAGGTCCAGCGTGCGCGGCTCGATCCCGGCCTTCAGGCAGGTCTGAAAAAAGGCCGCCCCCGCGCCCAGATGCGTCAGGCGCTCGGTCGCGGCCATGCGCCACAGCGCCATCAGGTCGGGATACGCGGGCGCGCTGTCGAACAGCACCACAGCCGCGCCGTTCATCAGGGCGAAGAACTGCGTGTTCCACATGATCCAGCCCGACGAGGTGAGCCAGCAATAGCGCGACCGGGCGTCCAGATCCATGTGCAGGGCGCATTTCGCGCATTCCAGCAAGATGCCGCCCTGGCCATGCACGATCGGTTTCGGATTGCCCGTCGTGCCCGAGGAATAGACGATCCACAGAGGCTGATCGAAGGGCACGTCCACGGGGGCGACGCGCGCCGCGCCGCGCAGGCTGTCCCATGGGGCCCACCCCGGCGCCAGACCGTTCAGACCGGGCACCATGACGCGGTGCTGCAACCCGGGCAATGCGGCCGCGATGCCCTCGATCTGCGCGCGCTTGTCCACGGGCTTTCCCGCCAGCAGATAGCTGTCCTGCGCGATCAGCACCTTGGGGTCGATCTGCCGGAACCGGTCCAGAACCGCCGTATCGCCCATGTCGGGCGCCGCCAGCGACCAGATCGCGCCCAGGCTCACGGTCGCCAGGAACGCGATCATCGCCTCGGTCGTGTTGGGCAGGATGGCGACCACCCGGTCCCCCGGCCCCACCCCCAGCGCCCTGAGACCGGCCGCAACCTGCCCCACCCGGTCCGCCAGCGCCGCCCAGGTCAGGCTCTGGCGGCCAAAGGTCTCGGAGACCAGCACCAGCGCCTCGTCGTCGGGGCGCGTCGCGGCGTGGGACAGGACCTGCGCGGCCAGGTTCACGCGCGCCCCGGGAAACCAGTCCGCCCCCGGCATGGCACGCCGCCCCAGCACCACGTCCCGATCGTGCACCTGCAACCCGAAAAAGTCGATGATCGAGGTCCAGAACCCTTCGAGATCGGCCACCGACCACGCCCACAGCGCCTGGTAATCGGCGAACGCCAGGCCCCGCTCCTGTTCGAGCCAGCGCATGTAGGCGGCCATGCGGGTCGCGGCGGCGCGTTCGGGCGTCGGCGCCCAGAGGATGGGCCTGGGATCGGGCATGGTCGTGTCTCCTCCTCGCTCGGTCACGCAATTGGTCGCGCGGAACGCAACGTCATGCAAGCGCCCGCGGTCGTGACGCAGGGTCACGGACCCGGCACCAGCATGCCGGCGCGCTTGACCGCTCACGCCGTTGCGCTAGGCATAGACCCATCCAGAGGAGGACAGACATGCTTGGCCAGATGATGAACCAGCCGCTGCTGATCAGCAGCCTGCTGACCCACGCCGAACGCCATCACGGCAACCGCGAGATCGTCTCGCGCCGGGTCGAAGGGGACCTCCATCGCTACACCTATCGCGACCTTGCCCGGCGCGCGCGGCAGATGGCAAATGCGCTCGAAACGCTGGGGATCGCCGCGACCCAGCGGGTCGGCACGCTGGCGTGGAACGGCTACCGGCACATGGAACTCTATTACGCCGCGTCGGGTGCCGGCATGGTGTTGCACACGCTGAACCCGCGTCTGCACCCCGATCAACTGTTGTGGATCGCCGACAATGCGGGCGACCAGGCGATCTTTTTCGATGCCACCTTCCTGCCCCTGATCGAAGCCACGGCCGCGCGCTATGCCACGGTCAAGCACTTCGTGCTGATGGGTGACCGCAACCTGATGCCCGCCCAGACCGGCATCCCGAACCTGCTCTGCTACGAGGACCTGATCGACGCCGCGTCGGACCGCTACACCTGGCCCCAGCTCGACGAGAACCAGGCGTCGTCGCTGTGCTATACCTCGGGCACGACGGGCAACCCCAAGGGCGTGCTCTACGCGCACCGCTCGACCGTGCTGCACGCGTTTGCCTCGATCGCGCCGGATGCGCTGAACCTGAGTTCGCGCGACGCGATCCTGCCGGTGGTGCCGATGTTCCACGTCAACGCCTGGGGCCTGCCCTACGCCGCCTGCATGGTTGGCGCAAAGGTGGTCTTCCCGGGCCCGGCGATGGACGGCAAGTCGCTGCACGACCTGTTCGAAAACGAGGGCGTCACCGTCTCGGCCGGGGTTCCGACCGTCTGGCAGGGACTGCTGGCCCATACCGAGGCGAACGGCCTCACCTTCAGCACCATGAAGCGCACCGTGATCGGCGGTTCGGCCTGCCCGCCCGCGATGCTGAAGATGTTCGAGGACCGCCACAACGTGCAGGTGCTGCACGCCTGGGGCATGACGGAAATGTCGCCGCTTGGCACCGTGTGCACCCTCAAGGGCGGGCAAGAGGACCTGACCGCCGCCGAGAAATTCACCGTTCAGTCCAAACAGGGGCGGGCGATCTTCGGCGTCGACATGAAGATCGTCGACGCGGATGGCGTGGAACTGCCCTGGGATGGCAAGACCTCGGGCGAACTGCTGGTGCGCGGGCCCTGGATCCTGGACAGCTACTTCAATCGCCACGGCGAGGACACGCTGCGCTTCGACGCCGCCGGGCTGGGCTGGTTCCCCACGGGCGACGTATCGACCATCGACCCCGACGGCTTCATGCAGATCACCGATCGCACCAAGGACGTGATCAAGTCGGGCGGCGAATGGATCTCGTCGATCGACCTGGAAAACATCGCCATGGGCCACCCGGCGGTGGCGATGGCGGCCTGCATCGCGGCAAAACATCCCAAATGGGACGAACGCCCGCTGCTGATCGTGATGAAAAAGCCCGGCGCCGAAACCAGCAAAGAGGACATTCTGGCCTATTTCGACGGCAAGATCGCCAAATGGTGGCTGCCGGACGACGTCGTCTTCGTCGATGCGATTCCGCTGGGGGCGACCGGCAAGATGCAGAAAAACAAGCTGCGCGAGGACTTCAAGGATTATGTCCTTCCGACCGCGTGATCAGGCCGAGGGGGGGGGCGTCGCGCCCCCTCTTTTCCGCGCGGCTCCCCCGCCCGGAGCGATCGTTCCAGAACGAAGGGGGCCGTTAACGCGGCGTTAACCCTGCCCCCGCGCCGCGCCCCTTCTTTGTGCCGGAAATATCCTCGGGGGTTCCAAGGGGGTGGAAAACCCCCTTGGCCCGCAGCCGCCACGGGCGGGCGGTCCCGGAACCGCGCGGCGCCAACGCCAGGGGCCGCCCCTGACGGGACGGCCCCTCGTTGCGGCGACCGGGACGCGATCAGGCCGCGAACAGCACCTTCGCCTCGGCCCCCGACAGCACCGGGCGCGCCGCGGCAAAGCCCTGGCGGCCGGCCTCGGTGCCCAGCGCCGGGAACAGGCCCAGCAACTCCTCGCGGGTCGCCGTGTCCAGCGCGTTCAGCACCGCCTCGGCCGGCTGGAAGCTTTCGCTCCAGGCGCCCTCGGCGCGGATGATCTCGTGCGAGTCGCACATCACGTGGATGTAGCTGACCGGCCCGACCGCGTCCTGCTGCACGCCCGGCAGGCCCAGCAGATCGGCGGCCGCCACCAGCACCTCGCGCTCGCCGAACATCAGCTCGGCGCGGGCGCCGGTGATCAGCATCCGGTGGCGCGGCGAGACGACGAGGTCGCGCTCGGGCAGGCCGCGGCCCAGCGCCCCGGCGGCGATCCGCACCGGCGCCACCGCCGGGCAGCGGGCGACCTCGGCCGCGCTGAGATCGCGCCGTCCGGTCCAGGCCAGCGGCTGGTAGCCGTTGTCGCGGGTCAGCACCCGGTCACCCGGTTGCAGGTCCTCGACCGCCACGAGGCCGCGCATCGTGTCGATCCGCATTCCCGGCGTAAAGCACAGGATTTCCTCGAAATTCTCAAAATACATCCGGCTGCCGTCGGGGAAATCGACATAGCCCGACTTGGTCGTCGCACCCGGGAAACCGGTGCCGGTATAGGGCGTTTCCGAGGTCACCGTGACCACCGGCGCGGGATCGCCTGGCGCGCCCACCGGCAGGTCCAGCGTGTCGAACCCGTCCGAACCGTTCACCGTCCCCGTGGTCGAGGTCAGAACCTGCACCGTGTCGTCGCCCGAGCCGAGGTCGGTGCGCTCGATTTCCGCGAAGTTGATGGTCGCGGCCCCGTCCGAGATGGTGCCCATCTCGTCGCCGGTCAGAATCACGTTCAGATCCGAGGTGACATAGGACCCGTCGATCGTGTCACCGCCCACTTCGCCGGTCTCGCCGCCGACAATCTCGTGGTTGCCGAACGCGTCGTAGATCTCGAAGATGTCGTCGCCCGAGCCGCCCCAGGCGGTGTCGTTGCCCGAGCTGAGCATCAGCGTGTCGTTGCCGTAAGCGGCCTCGGGCTGGTCTTCGGGCGACAGGCCGCCGTGGTCGCCAGGGTTGTTGTCGCCGATGAGCAGGTCGTTGCCCGGCCCGCCGATCAGCAGGTCGTTGCCGCCGCCGCCGATCAGCTTGTCGTCGCCGTCGTTGCCGTAGAGCGTGTCCTCGCCCAGGTCGCCCCAGAGCGTGTCGTTGTCGGCGCCACCGCCCATCAGGTCGTTGCCGTCGCCGCCGAACAGCCAGTCGTCGCCGGCACCGCCGCCCACCGTATCGTCGCCGTAGCCGGCATAGACGGTATCGTTGCCACCGCCCGCGTCGATGGCCGAACCGTCGTTACCGACCGTGTCGCCGTCGGCATCGGTATCGCCCGAGCGGATCACTTCGCCGGCGGCTGTCCCGTCGAAGATGTTCGACAGAAGGGGGTCGGGGATTTGCGGATTGTCGTCTCTCGGCGGCATCGCGTTGTCTCCTTTTGGCCTGAAACCGGCCTTCTTGAACCATGCACCGGCCCTTGCCGGTCTTGACGGACTGACCGCCGTAGTGATGGAATGCTGAACACAAGTGGACGATCCAGGCGTTTGCCAAGATCTGGTCACAATCGGCGTTTCGCAAGAAACCCTTGGCAGCACCCCTTCCGGACCACCCCCATGGCCCGGCAGCCTTTTCAGGCCACAGATGATTATATCTGATCGGCGGCGAATCCCAAAGAAAATCAACGATCGGTTAACGAAAGCCGGGCTCAGGGCGGAATCTCGTGCGTGCCGGCGCTGATGCTGTTTCCTGTTCGGAAACCGTGCACGTCGCATTTTCGCCGCATTCTTGCCAACTCGACGCCCGGAAACGGCCATTTCGCCGCCCCGACAGGCAAACGACCGCGCCGGCCCCCGGGATTGTTCGACCGGCTTCACCAAAGGCTCGGGCGCCCCGGTCGCCCCGCCACCCGCGTCCGGTGTTTCCGGTTCCGTCCGGAATCCGGGGCAATCGCCGAATTGTCGAGAGATTGGAAACAGCGGTGATTCGCGGTCCCCGGCGCGCGATTCGCCGCGCCGGCCGGGGATGGGGTGCGCGGATCAGCGCCCGGCGGCCAGCACCGTCGCCATGACCTGACCCGTGCTGACACCGTTCTGCGTGGCGATCTGGGCCAGCGTAGTCTCGCCCGTGCCGGCATCCAGACCCGAGGCCGCGAGTTGCCCTTGCAGCGTCGCCAGCGGCAGGTTCAGGGCGGCGGCGGCGGCGTCCAGCCTGGTGCCCATCATCCGTTCGGCAAAGGCGAATTGCGGCGGGCGCCCGCCGGTCGCGCCGTCGCCCGACCCGACCGGCACGACAAACAGCGCGGCGGCGGCGGTCGAGGCGGCCAGCGCGATCCACAGCGGCGCACGCTTCAGATAGCACAGCATCGGGCGCCAGTTCTTCCACAGGTGCAGCACGAAGGGCACGATCAGCACCATGCTGAGCCATTCGTGCATCCCGTGGAACCAGCCGCTGCCCCAGTGCAGGAACAGCGCGACACCGGAGATGAGCGATACGAGGAACAGCCCCGTGACAAGCGGGGTGGCGTAGCGATTGATGAAGGTCTGCATGATCGGCTCCGGGACTGGGTTTGCGTCCTCCCGAAAGGTTGAACGTGACAGAAGCGGACCTCCGTCGCGTTGCACACCGAAAATCAGCCCTGTGCGCGGTAGCCCAACCGCGAGGCCTCGTGGATCGGCCAGGGGTGGACCTCGGCGCCGATCTCGATCTGGACGTGCCGCTCGACATGGGGTTTGCCGGACCCGCCGTTCGCCTCGCCCCACAGGATCGACAGTTTCGTCCCCTGGGCGGCCAGATCGGCCCGCACCATCGCCAGCGAAATCCAGGCACGTTCGTTGGCGGAATAGCTGGGATAGGTGGACAGGCCCACCATTTCGCCATTCAACAGCACCTGGTCATAGGGATGCGCGGTGTAGTTGCCGGTCGGCATCTCCATCACCTTGGGCGCGGGGAAGTCCTCCATCATGCCGGCAAAGATCTTCAGCACGTCAGCCTTGTCCCAGACCAGCGTCACCTTCACCCGGTGCGGCCCGTCCGCCATCCGTTCCAGTGCCTCGCGACCGATGAACGCGTGGTCGAAGCGGACCACGCGCTGATAATCCAGGTCCCAGGGCGTCAGGTAATAGGCGGCCACGTCCTCGGGTTCGAACGAACCGCCGACCGAGGTCGTGGCCTCGAAACTGGTCGCGGGCAACCAGTCGCGGTAAGCCTGCATCGCATCGCCCGAGTAGATCGCCGGCAGGGGCGAGGGAATCCAGCCCGATTCCATCGCCGCCGTGGCATAGGCGCGCGCGCCCGCACGCAGCATTCCGTAGTGCGCGCCGACCTCCATCAGGCGGTCATAGACCTGTTGCCCCTGCTCATAGGGTCCCCACAGTTCCAACCCCTGCGCGCCCCCCATGCCGTGCGACAGCGTGCGCGCCTTGCAGCCCGCGACCGTGATCTCGCCCATGTTGAAGAATTTGGTGGTCAGGGGGCCGCCCTCGTTCACCGCGTTCAGGATCTCCAGCGCGCGGGGGCCCTGCACCTCGTAGCGATAGAGCTTGCGCGGCTTGTCGGGGTTTTCCAGGCTGCGGATGTCGAATTCGGTCGTGACGTCCAGTCCCGAGATCTCGGCCTGATAGGCGACCCAGTTGCAGACCGGGGGCCGGCCGATCAGCAGCGCCTCGTCATCCTCGAGGCCGAAGCAGATCACGTCGCCGATGACGTATCCGTCGGGGTTGCAGCAAACCAGTTGCTTGGCCTTGTTGCGCCCCCAGGTGGCGAAGCTGTTGACACCGACCCGTTCGAGCAGCGCCTTGACCTGCGGGCCGCGCACATAAAGGTCGGTCATGTGATAGGACTGGTTCAGCAGCACCGCGCCGTGGCGCCAGGCGCGCGCTTCCTCGATCCAGTTCGTATAGGCGGCGGGAATGGGAAAGGCGTAGGCGCCACTGGCGGCATTTTGCAACATCCGGGCGGCGGTGCCGTGGGCGCGGATGCGGTCGGACAGGGATTGGGCGGTCATGATCTCTCCTCCAGGCTTGGGGACAGGCTGGCAGAGCCGATCGCGCCTGTCATATGCCAAGATTGAATAGCACCGTGCGTTTTGCTTATATTGCGCCATGCCGCTGACCGCCCGCGAAACCCGCGCCATCCGCGCCCTGGCCGACCATCGCCGCCTGTCCGCCGCCGCCGAGGCGCTGGGCGTCAGCCCGTCGGCCTTGTCGCGCGCCCTGTCCGAGAGCGAGGCGCGCCTGGGCGCGACGCTGTTCCAGCGCGGCTGGACCGGCGCCGAGCCGACCGCGCAGGGGGACATCGTCGTCGGCCAGTGCCAGCGCATTCTCACCGACATCGAGCGGGTCGAGCGCGAGGACCTGGGCGCGCGCCACCCGCGCCTGACCGCCTATGTCCGCTGGCGCCACCTGCGGGTGCTGACGGCGGTGGTCACATGCGGCAGCGCCACGGCGGCGGCGCGTTCGCTGGGGATGCGCCAGCCCGCGGTCAGCCAGGCGCTGCGCGATCTGGCGGGCTTTGTTCCGGTGCCGCTGTTCGTCCGGCGCAGCGCCGGGCTGGACGCCTTGCCCGCGGCGCTGGCGCTGGCCGCACTGTGGGCCCGGATCGAGGCCGAACTGCGCGCCCTGCCCGCCCTTCTGGCGGACGCCGCGCGCGGGTTGTCTGGCCGGGTCGCGGTCGGCATGATGCCGTTTTCGGCACAACCGGCGGTGATGGCGGCCTTTGGCACGCTCACCCGCGCGCACCCGAATCTGCGCCTTCTGGGCGTCCCGGGCAATTACACCGCCCTGACCGAGGCCCTGCGCCGTCGCGAGATCGACCTGATCCTGGGCCTGCTGCGCCAACCGGCGCCGGTCCCCGGCTTTGTCGAGACCCGCCTGGGAACCGAACGCTACACCTTGATCGCCCGGCGTGACCACCCGATCCACGCCGCCCCCGTGACGATCGAGACGCTGGCCCGGCAACGTTGGGTCGTGGCGCCGCACGGCACGCCGTTGCGGCGCTACTTTGACACGGTGTTTCGCCGGATGGGCGCGGTTCCCCCGGCGCAAAGCTATGAAATCTGGTCCTTTTCCGATGCCGAACAGATGATTGTGGACAGCGATTCGCTGGCGCTGCTGTCCTATTCGCGCGATCGTCTGGATCGGTTGCGCCCCGATCTGCGCGCGGTCGCGTTCGATCTGCCGGATGCCGCCGTCGCCATGGGCGCGACCCGCCTTGGCGATGCCCCGCCGTCGCCCGCCGTCGCGGCCTTTCTGGCCGCGCTCGCGGATCGGCTACCACAGGGATAGCTGGCGCGCGCCAGTCGGGGGCTCGCCCTCGTCGCCGGACAGGCTGGACAGGGTCACCCCCAGCAGGCGGATCCCCTGCGGCGTGGGAAACAACGGATCGAGCAGCGCCTGCGCCAGCGTCTGGAATTCGGCCTCGGCGCCCAATGGCACGGAGAGGGTGCGGCTGCGGGTGATCTGCCGGAAATCCGCATATTTCACCTTCAGCACCACGGTGCGCGCGCGCAGCGTCTTGCGCGCGGCCAGGGCCCAGACCTTGGTCACCAGCGTCGAAACCTCGGCGCGGGCGCGCGCAAGGTCGTGGATATCTTCCAGAAACGTATCCTCGGATCCCAGCGACTTGCGCTCGCGGTGCGGCTGCACGGGGCGGGTGTCGATGCCGCGTGCGATGCGGTGATACCAGCCCCCTGCCTTGCCGAAATGCGCGGTCAGGAACGCGGGGGTCTGGGCGCGCAGATCGGCCCCTGTGCGCAGGCCCAGACGCTCCATCCGGGCGGCGGTCGCGGGGCCGACACCGTGAAACCGCGCGACCGGCAGCGCGGCGATGAAATCGGCCCCCTGTCGCGGGGTGATGACCGCCTGGCCATTCGGCTTGTTCAGGTCCGACGCCAGCTTGGCCAGAAATTTGCAATAGCTCACCCCGGCCGAGGCGTTGAGCCCCGTCACCGCCTTGATTCGCGCGCGGATCACCTGCGCCAGTTCGGTCGCCGAGGCCACGCCCTGCTTGTTCTCGGTCACGTCGAGATAGGCCTCGTCCAGCGACAGCGGCTCGATCAGATCGGTGTGTTCGGCAAAGATGTCGTGGATCTGCCGCGAGACCGCGCGATAGACCTCGAACCGGGGCGGCACGAAGACCAGGTCGGCACATTTGCGCCGCGCCGTGACCGACGGCATGGCCGAGCGCACGCCAAAGGCCCGAGCCTCGTAGCTGGCGGCGGCGACGACGCCCCTGGGCCCGGCGCCCCCCACCGCGACAGGCCGCCCGCGCAACGCCGGATCGTCGCGCTGTTCGACCGAGGCATAGAAGGCATCCATATCGACATGGATGATCTTGCGTCGAAACGTGTCGCGGTCGGCGGTGTCGGTGCTGTCCATGCCCAAGGCCCCGGGTCGATGCCGGCACGATAGCGGCCCGCGGCGGGCATGGAAAGAACAAAGGGGGAATTCGCCCCGGAAAGCGACGTGGTGCCCGAGGCGAGATTCGAACTCGCACACCCGTTAGGGCGGAGGATTTTGAATCCCCTGCGTCTACCGTTCCGCCACTCGGGCCACCTGAGGCCGGATTATCCTGCCCGACGCGCGCGGTCAACGGGGGATGGCCTTGACGCGCCATCGCGGCTGGGGCAATCCGGCCCGACACGCCGATGGAGCCGCCATGCTGCGCAGACTCTATGACTGGACCCTCTCGCTGGCCGCCCACCCAAGGGCGCTCTGGGCGCTGGCCGTGGTCGCCTTCATCGAGGCGTCGGTCTTTCCGATTCCGCCCGATGTGCTGATGATCCCGATGATCATCGCCGCGCCGAAACGCGCCTTCCGCATCGCCACCGTGGCCACGGCCGCCTCGGTGCTGGGCGGGCTTGTGGGCTATGCGATCGGCTGGGGGCTGTTCGAAAGCGTCGGCCGCCCGGTGCTCGAGTTCTACGGCAAGGGCGACTATTTCGACGCCTTCGCGCAGCGCTACAACGCCTGGGGCGCCTGGATGGTGCTGATCGCGGGGCTGACCCCCTTCCCCTTCAAGGTCATCACCATCCTGTCGGGTGCGACGCAACTGTCGCTGCCGGTCTTTGTCGTCGCCAGCGTGCTGGCGCGGGCGGGGCGGTTCTTCCTGGTGGCGGGGCTGCTCTACGCCTTTGGCGCACCCATTCGTGATTTCATCGAACGGTATCTGGGGTTGCTGACGGCGCTGTTCATCGCTCTATTGCTGGGCGGTTTCCTGGCGGTGAGGTTCCTGTGAGAGATTGGTCCCTGGCATCCCTGGCGGGACTTGGTTCGGCGGCGATGCTGGCCGGGGCGCTGTTCTTTCAGTATGTGGTCGGCCTGGCGCCCTGCGAGCTGTGCATCCTGCAACGCTGGCCGCATCTCGCGGCCTTCGTGCTGGGGGTCGTCGTCTGGTTCTTCCCGGCCGTCTGGATCATGGCCCTGGGGGCGATCGCGGCGGCCACGGCCAGCGGCCTGGGCGTCTACCACACCGGGGTCGAGCGCGGCTGGTGGCAGGGTCCGACCACCTGTTCGGGCGCCGGCGACATCACCCAACTGACGCCGCAGCAACTGCTGGACCAGATCCTGGCCGCGCCTGTCGTGCGCTGCACCGACGTCGCCTGGGAGATGTTCGGCCTGTCCATGGCCAGCTGGAACGCGATCCTGTCGCTGGGGCTGGTCGGGCTCTGGCTGCTGGCGATGCGTCAGCGCGGCTGAAGCACGGGGTCGCGCGCCGCAAGCAGGCCGTCGGTCAGCGCCGCCAGGCTTTGCCGCTGCTGCCCCGCGCTGTCGAAATTCGCCGGGTCCAGCCAGGTCTCGAAAGCCGCTTGCAAGGCCGGCCACTCGCGGTCGATCGCGGCAAACCAGGCGGTGTCGCGATTGCGCCCCTTCACCACCCCCGCTTGCCGGAAAATGCCCTCATAGCTCAGCCCGAACCGCTGCGCGGCGCGGCGCGAGGGCATGTTGGCGGCGTCGCATTTCCATTCGAACCGCCGATAGCCGGCCTCGAAACTCCACGCCATCAGGCGATAGACAGCCTCGGTCGCCTCGCGGGTGCGCTGCAACCGCGGCGCAAAGGTCAGCCAACCGGTCTCGGCCGACCCCGCGCGCGGGTCGATTCGCATCAGGCTCAGGGTGCCGCCCAACCGCCCGTCCTGCATCCGCACCGCATAATGCAACGGGTCCCACCCCAGCCGCGCCGAATCGAGCCAGCCCAGATACTCCGACAGGGTCCGATGAGGCCCGGCCGGCAGCCAGCGCCACATCGCCCCCTCGCCGTCCTCCTCGAACGCCTCGAACAGGCCCGCCGCGTGTTCGCGCGACAAGGGCTCCAGCGTCACATAGCGACCGGCGATCGCCTGCCGCGACGGCAGTTGCGGCGCCACCCATTGGCTCAGATCAGACACGGTTCATCCCCTCGCTTTACGCCCGCAGCACACACGATCCCCGGACCCGAGGCAAGCCCCGCCTATCATCTTGTTCCAAATACGCAGGGGGATTTTCAAGGGGGGCCTGCCCCCCTTGAAGCGGGGGTGCGGGGGCGGCAGCCCCCGCCGCCTCGCTCACTTCTCGACCGGCAGAACCCTCAGACGCAGCTCGCGCAGCTGTTCGTTCGTGGGCTCGGAGGGCGCACCCATCATCAGGTCCTCGGCGCGCTGGTTCATGGGGAACATGATGACCTCGCGAATGTTCGCCGTGTCGGCCAGCAGCATCACGATCCGGTCGATCCCCGCCGCGCAGCCGCCATGCGGAGGCGCGCCATACTGGAAAGCCTTGACCATGCCGCCGAACCGCTTCTCGACCTCGCTGGCCGGGTAGCCCGCCAGCTCGAACGCCTTGAACATGATCTCGGGCTTGTGGTTGCGGATCGCGCCCGAGACCAGTTCATAGCCGTTGCACGCCAGGTCATACTGATAGCCCAGCACCGTCAGCGGATCGCCCTGCAGCGCCGCCATGCCGCCCTGCGGCATCGAGAACGGGTTGTGCGAAAAGTCGATCTTGCCGGTTTCCGGGTCCTTTTCATACATCGGGAAATCGACGATCCAGGCGAATTTGAACACGCCCTCGTCGGTCAGGCCCAGTTCGCGGCCGATCTCGTTGCGCGCGCGGCCCGCGACGGCCTCGAAGGCCTCGGGCTTGCCGCCCAGGAAAAACGCCGCGTCGCCCTCGCCCAGGCCCAGTTGCAGGCGGATCGCCTCGGTGCGTTCGGGGCCGATGTTCTTGGCCAGCGGACCGGCCGCTTCCATGCTGCCGTCGTCGCCCTTGCGCCAGAAGATATACCCCATCCCCGGCAGGCCCTGTTGCTGGGCAAAAGCGTTCATCCGGTCGCAGAACTTGCGGCTGCCGCCGGTCGGCGCGGGGATCGCGCGGATCTCGGTGCCTTCGTTTTCCAGCAGTTTCGCAAAGATCGCAAAGCCCGAGCCCGCGAAATGCTCGCTCACGACCTGCATCCTGATCGGGTTGCGCAGGTCGGGCTTGTCCGAGCCATACCACAGCATCGAATCGCGATAGGCGATCAGCGGCCAGTCCGGATCCACCCGGCGCCCGCCGCCGAATTCCTCGAACACGCCCTGGATCACCGGCTGCACGGCGGCAAAGACGTCCTGCTGCTCGACAAAGCTCATTTCCACGTCGAGCTGGTAGAAATCGGTGGGCGAGCGGTCGGCGCGCGGGTCCTCGTCACGGAAGCAGGGCGCGATCTGGAAATAGCGGTCGAAGCCCGCCACCATGATGAGCTGCTTGAACTGCTGGGGCGCCTGCGGCAGCGCGTAGAACTTGCCCGGATGCAGCCGCGAGGGCACCAGGAAGTCGCGCGCGCCTTCCGGGCTGGAGGCGGTGATGATCGGCGTCTGAAACTCGTTGAAACCTGCGTTCCACATGCGGTTGCGCAAGGACCGCACCACGTTCGAACGCAGCATCATGTTCTGATGCAGCGTGTCGCGGCGCAGATCGAGGAAACGATAGGTCAGGCGCGTTTCCTCGGGATAGTCGGGCTCGCCGAACACCGGCAGCGGCAATTCGCCCGCCTCGCCCAGAACGCGCAGGTCGCGCACATAGACCTCGATCGCGCCGGTCGGGATCTTGGGGTTGACCAGCGCCGCGTCGCGCGCCTTGACCGTGCCGTCGATCGACACGACCCATTCCGCGCGGACCTTCTCCAGCGCCTTGAACGCGGGGCTGTCGCTGTCGGCCAGCACCTGGGTGACGCCGTAATGGTCGCGCAGGTCGATGAACAGCACGCCGCCGTGGTCGCGCACCCGGTGGACCCAGCCCGCCAGGCGGACGGTCTGGCCGACATGCGCTGTGTTGAGATCGGCGCAGGTGTGGCTGCGATAGGCGTGCATCACGGGACTCCGGGGCATGGGCTTTGGACTGCCCGGATACACAGCGTTGCCGGGGCGAAGTCAAGCCCGGCGCCCCCTGCTCAGCCCTCGGGCGGGTCGGAAACGCCAAAGAACACGCCGTCGCGCAGCACGCAGGCCACGGTCTCGCGCTTGACCATGGTCGCGCCCTCGGCAAAGGCGTAGGTCAGCGCCAGGTCGCACAGCTGGTTGATCAGCCGCGGCACCCCGCCGGTCGCCTGGTGCACCAGGTCGGCGGCCTGCCGGCTGAAGATGTTGGGATTGCCCCCCGCCTGCCGGATGCGCGAGGCGATATAGCCCCCGGTCGCCGCCGCATCCAGTTTCGGCAGGTGATAGCTGGCCGCCACGCGCTGCGCGAACTGGATCAGGTCGGCGCGGCGCACCATCGCGCGCAGCTCGGGTTGGCCGACCAGCAGCAGTTGCAACACCTCGTCGCGCCCGGCGTTGATGTTGGTCAACATGCGCAGGTCTTCCAGCGCGTCGCGGTTGAGGTTCTGAGCCTCGTCGATGACCAGCAACACGCGGTTTCCCTTGCGGTGTTCGTCCAGAAGAAAGGTCTGGATCACCGCGAACAGATCGGCACTGTCGCCACCCGCGGGCACATCGAGGCCCAGCGCCGCGCAGACCCGGCGCAGCACGTCGTTGACGCCCGGCCTCGCGTTCGAGATCATGCCGATCGTCACCGCGTCGTCCATCGTGTCGATGAAATGGTGCAGCAAGGTGGTCTTGCCCGCGCCGATCTCGCCTGTCAGCAGGGTGATCGGCGCGCGCGTGCTCAGCCCGTAATCCAGCATCGCATAGGCACCCCGGTGTTCGGGCGACCAGAACAGGAACTCGGGATCGGGCGCCAGCGCGAAGGGTCGTTCGCGCAGCCCGAAATGGTCCAAGTAGTAATTCAGTGCCTGTGCCATGCCCGATCCGGTTGGTCGTGCGCCCCTCGCCCCCAGAAGGGGACCCGGAGGCGTTCTCTCGAGGGTGATATAGGGCAAGTTTGACCACAATACCAAATTCTCGCGGCGGTTTCTGGGCGGTTTTGCGCGGACGGCCCCGGATGGTGATTCGCAGGGCGCACCACCCAGGGGTGATTGATTGCCAATCTTTCCCTCTTGACGTGTTTTCCGTGGTTTGCGCGATCCGACCCGCATCGCGGCATCGTTCGCAGTCCGGGAACGAACCCGCGCTTTTTCCCCGTTGATTGCATCCCGCATTGCGATACGCACAAAGTGAGCGCGGTTCCATTTCGGAAACAGAATGTTTATGGCCAATTTGCGGCAATCTTGCCTCAATTTGGTTCTTCCAAGGCCGGAAAAAGGCTAAACCGTGTTCAAAGTCAGTCGGTTCGTCGCCTGGGGGGGCGTCTGCCGAAACCGGAAACCATGTGGGTGCTGCCATGACCCTGCATTACCGCGCGCTCCCCGATCCGACCGGGGTTGTTCTCGGCCCTTTGCCAGCGACCGCTACCGCCCCCATCGTGGTCCCGGTGCCGGTCTGGTCCGACCTGCGGCTCGCACCCGTGCCGCTGCCGGCGTTGCACGGCGGCTACGCGCGGCTGGGCAAACGCCTGCTGGACCTGGCGCTGGGCGGGCTGGCCGCGTTCCTGGCGGCGCCGGTGCTGCTGGTGCTGGCGCTGGCGTTGTGGATCGAAAGCGGCAACCCCTTTTACACGCAAGAGCGGCTGGGCCTGAACGGCCGCCGGTTCCGCATGTTCAAGCTGCGCACCATGGTGCATCACGCCGACTCCAAGCTGGCGGCGTGTCTGGAGGCCGACCCCGAGCTGCGCCGCGAATGGGACCTGACGCAAAAGCTGAAGCGCGACCCGCGCATCACGCCCTTGGGCAGGCTGCTGCGCAAGACATCGCTCGATGAACTGCCGCAGGTGCTGAACGTGCTGAAGGGCGACATGAGCCTGGTCGGCCCGCGCCCGATGCTGCCCGAACAATTGCCGCTGTATCAACACCCCGGCGCCTATCTGGGCCTGCGTCCGGGCATCACCGGCCTGTGGCAGGTGACGGCGCGCAACGAGACCAGCTTTGCGCTGCGCGCCGCGCTGGACCTGCGCTATGCGCAGCGGCTGACCTTCGGCTTTGACCTGCGGATCATCGTGGCCACGGTGGGTTCGGTCTGCCACGCGACCGGGTATTGACCGGCGACCGCGCGTCCCCCCTTGCATCCGCGGGGTGGCGCTGCCATCCCTGAGCCATGAACACCCGTCTTCGCCCCCTGCCCCTGTCCGGTCGTCCTGCGCCCGTGGTCCTGGCCATCGCCGGACTCTGCGCCGGGCTCGAAATCGTTTTCACCCTCGCCGATCTGGCCGGCTACAGCGACATCCGCCGCGCGGCGATCATCTACGGCGCATTCTGGCCGCAACTGTTGGGCGACTGGCAGCCGGTCTTTCCGGGGCAGCGTGTCAGCATGTTCCTGAGCTACGCGCTGCTGCACGGCAGCTTTCTGCACATGCTGTTCAACATGCTGATCCTGCTGCACCTGGGGCGCGAGACGGTGATGCGCCTGGGACAGGCGGGGTTCGTGCTGGTCTTTGCGCTGTGCGCAATCGGCGGCGGCGCCGGGTTCGCCCTGCTGAACGGCGGTTCGGCGCCGATGCTGGGGGCCTCGGGCGCGGTGTTCGGGTTGTTCGGCACGACGATCTTCTGGGACGTGCAGCGGCGCCGCGCGGTCGGCGCGTCGCTGAGCGATCCCGCCAGGATGGTCGGCGGACTGGTGCTGATGAACGTGGTGCTGTGGCTGATGGCGGGCGGAATGCTCGCCTGGGAGGCACATCTGGGCGGTTTTCTGACCGGTGCCCTTCTGGCGCGCATCGTCACGCCCACGCCGTTCCACCGGCACCGCAATCGGGCGCAGCGGCATTGACAGAATCGTGAATCCGCCGTTGCATTCGGTGTGAAAATACGTCCTAGTGGCGGAATATGATCAAATCATGACGGAGTCCCCGTGACCGCCGCCCCGCCTGCTCCTTACGCCGACCCGACCGTGCCTGTCATCGAGATCCGCGGCCTGCACAAGGCTTACGGCTCGCTCGAGGTGCTGAAAGGCGTCGATGTGCGTGCGCGGCCCGGGCAGGTCATCTCGTTGATCGGGTCCTCGGGGTCGGGCAAATCCACGCTTCTGCGGTGCTGCAACCTGCTCGAGGACAGCCAGCAGGGCGACATCCTGTTCGAGGGTGAAAGCGTGCGCTGGCGTGGCGAGGGTCTGGGCCGGCACCCCGCGGACCGCGCCCAGGTCGCGCGCATCCGCACCAACCTGTCGATGGTGTTCCAGAACTTCAACCTGTGGTCGCACATGACGGTCCTGCAAAACGTCATGGAAGCCCCGGTCACGGTGCTGCGCCAGGACCGCGCGCGGGTCGAAACCCGCGCCCGGGCGTTGCTGGACAAGGTTGGGATCGGCGACAAATGCGATGTCTACCCGGCGCAGATGTCGGGCGGACAGCAGCAGCGCGCGGCGATCGCCCGCGCGCTCTGCATGGAACCGCGCGCGCTGCTGTTCGACGAACCGACCTCGGCGCTGGACCCCGAGCTCGAGCAAGAGGTCGTGCGCGTCATCAAGGCCCTGGCCGATGAGGGGCGCACGATGCTGATCGTCACCCATGACATGCGGCTGGCGGCGGACGTGTCCGATCACGTCATCTTCCTGCACCAGGGCCTGATCGAGGAGGAGGGTCCTCCCGACACCCTGTTCGGCGCGCCGAAATCGGCGCGGCTGAAGCAATTCCTCAGCGCCACGCAACCGGCCTGAGGCAAAACCTGGACCCAGGTCCAACACGAGGTAAGACTGATGAAGAACCTTGCACTGACCGCCGCCGTTCTGGCGCTGACGGCCTCGGGCGCGCTGGCCCAACAGGTGATCCGCATGGGCACCGAGGGCGCCTACCCGCCCTACAACTATCTGAACGAAAGCAACGAACTGGTCGGGTTCGAAATCGACCTGGGCAATGCGCTCTGCGCGCGGGCGAACCTGACCTGCGAATGGGTCCAGAACGATTGGGATTCGATCATCCCCAACCTGGTCGCGGGCAACTATGACACGATCATGGCCGGCATGAACGCCACCCCTGCCCGGGCCGAGGTGATCGCGTTCAGCGAAGCCTACAAGCTGCCCGACCCGTCGGGCTACATGGCGCTGGCGGGCACCGATCCGGCGGTGATGGAATCGGGCGTGATCGCGGCCCAGTCGAACACCGTGCAGGCCAGCATGGTCGCGGAAACCTCGGCCACGCTGATCGAATTCCCGACCGCCGACGAAACCATCGCCGCGGTGCGCAACGGCACCGCCGACGCGGTGCTGGCCGACCACGACTTCCTGGTCACCTATGTGACGGAATCGAATGGCGAACTCGCGTTCCTGGCGACCGTGCCGACGGCGGGCGACGGCGTGTCGATCGGCCTGCGCCAGTCGGACGAGGCGTTGCGCGCGACCTTCAACGCCGCCATCGAATCGATGAAGGCGGACGGCTCGCTCAATGCCCTGCTGCGCCAGTGGTTCGGCGAGACCGTGCCGGTCTTCGAATGATATGATCGAGGCTGGTCCCGGCCCCGTTGGCGGGCGCCGGGACACGGCCGGTGCACACCATGTTCACGTTCTGCTCGGACCCTTCCACGCTGCCGGACTGGCAATGGATGGCCTGTTATCTGACCACGGGCTCGCACATGGCCCTGTATCGGTCGGTGCTGGTCGTGCTGTTGCTGCTGGCGCTGGCGGCGCCGCTGGCGCTGGGGATGGGGTTCCTGGGCGCGCTGGCGGTTCGGGCGCAAAGCCGGCTGGTGCGGCTGCCGGGCCTGGCCTATGTGTCGATGGTGCGCGGCGTGCCCGACATCATCTTTTTCCTGTTCGTGCCGCTGGCGATCGACCAGGGCGTCGAATATGCCCGCCACCGCCTGCTGTGCCCCGACTGGCCCGATCCGGTGCGCCAGGGCAACGACTTCATCGTCTGCCCGGCGGCCAAGATGCCGCTGGCCACGGACCCGGCCTGGGTGCACGACGTCTGGGGCTTTTCGCTGGCGCTGTTCGCCTTTGCACTGGTCTTTGGCGCCTTTGCCGCGAACACGTTGAACGGGGCGATGGCCGCCGTGCCGCGCGCGCAGCTGGAAACCGGCGAGGCCTATGGCATGACCCGCGCGCAGACCTTTCGCCGCATCCTGCTGCCGCAGATGTGGGTCTATGCCCTGCCCGGGCTGTCGAACCTGTGGATGATCCTGACCAAGGCGACGCCGCTGCTGTTCCTGCTGGGCATCCAGGACGTGGTTTTCTGGGCGCGTGAACTGGGCGGTCAGAAGACCGGGCACTACGCCTATGCGCACCCGGACTGGCGGGTCTGGTATTTCCTGGGCGTGCTGGTGTTCTACCTGGGCCTGACCTGGATCAGCCAGAAGGTGTTCGACCGCCTGATGGCGCGGCTCAACCATGGGCAGGCGACCGCGGGCGGCGAAGCCCTGCGAAAGGCCGCCGCATGAACACCTGCGCGGAAAGTTTCGAAACGCTGATCCTGCGCTCTCTGGGGCGCGAATACGGCGCGCGCCTGCTGCCGTCCGGGCTGGACATCACGGTTTGCGACCAGGTGGCGCTGATCGCCTCGGGGTTGATCTGGAACGTCTATTTCGCGGTGCTCGCGCTGAGTTTCGGCTTCGTGCTGGCCACCGTCGTGGCGCTGGGCAAGGCCAGCCCCAGCGCCTGGCTGAACCGCCCGGCGCGAGGCTTCATCTTCCTGTTCCGCGGCTCGCCGCTGTTCGTGCAGTTCTTCTTTGTCTACGAGGCGCTGGTGCTGCTGCCGCGCGCCGGCGTCACGCTGGGCGAGATCACGGTGCCCACGCAATGGATGACGCGCGCCTGGGCGGGGGCGCTGTTCGTGCTGTTTCTCAACACCTCGGCCTATACGGCCGAGATCTTCCATGGCGCCCTCGCGTCGATCCCCAAGGGCGACAGCGAGGCCGCCGATGCCTATGGCCTGACCGGCTGGCGCAAGTTTCGCCGCATCACCTGGCCGACCATGCTGCGACTGGCATGGCCCAGCTACACCAACGAGGCGATCTTTCTGCTGCACGCCACGACGCTGGTGTTCTTTTCGGCCTTTCCGGCCTGGCAGCAGATGGGCGATGCCCTGTATTACGCGCAATATTTTGCCGCGCAGACCTTCAACCCGTTCATCGCCTACCCGCTGGTCGGGCTCTATTTCGTGCTGATGACGCTGACGGTGATCGGTCTGTTCGGCATCGTCAACCGTCGGCTGAACCGGCATCTTCCCAGGGCGGCGCGGGCCCGGTTCCGGTTCAGACCGCAATACATAAGGTGACCCATGCGTGATTGGCTCCGCCATCACCCGAACGTCCGAACCATCCGTGTCGCCGCTGCCGATCTGAACGGCCAGGCCCGTGGAAAACGCATCCCCTCGCGCTTTGCCGACAAACTGGTGCGCGACGGCACGCGGTTTCCGTTTTCGGTGATGAACCTCGACATCTGGGGCGAGGACATCGAGGACAGCCCCCTGGTCTTTGAATCCGGCGACGCCGACGGCGTTCTGAAACCCACCGAGCGCGGCTTTCTGCCCATGCCCTGGCTCGAGGCGCCGACCGCGCTGCTGCCGATCTGGATGTTCCACGAGGACGGAACGCCCTATGCCGGCGACCCGCGTCACGCGCTGGCCGCCGTCGTCCGGCGTTTTCACGATCGCGGCATGCGCCCGGTCTGCGCGACCGAGCTGGAGTTCTACCTGATCGACGATTCCGGACGCGAATTGCGGGTGCCGCCCTCGCCCCGGTCGGGCAAGCGGCGCCCCGGCGCCGACACGCTGGCGCTGCGGGCGCTCGATGCCTTCGATCGGTTCTTCACCGATCTTTACGACGCCTGCGAGGCGATGGACATCGACGCCGACACGGCGATCTCCGAGGCCGGACCCGGCCAGTTCGAGGTGAACCTGCTGCATTCCGACGATGTGCTGAAGATCGCCGACGACACCTGGCTGTTCAAGATGCTGGTGCGGGGTCTGGCGCGCAAGCACGGTTTCGCCGCCAGTTTCATGGCCAAACCCTACGAGGACTGGCCGGGAAACGGGATGCACATGCATTTCTCGATCACCGACCCCGAGGGGATCAACCTGTTCGACGACGGCTCGCAGATGGGTTCGCCGCTGCTGCATCAGGCGGTCGCCGGATGCCTCAGGGCGATGGCGGGCGCAACGCTGCTGCTGGCGCCCCACGCCAACAGTTATGACCGGCTTGTGCCCGACGCACACGCCCCGACCGGCATCGCCTGGGCCTATGAGAACCGCACCGCCGCGGTGCGCATCCCCTCGGGAAATCGGCGCGCGCGGCGCATCGAACACCGCGTCGCGGGCGGCGACATCAACCCCTATCTGATGATGGCCGGCGTGCTGGGCGCGGCTCTGACCGGGATCGAGGATAGCCTGACCCCGCCGGCGCCGATCACCGGCAACGCCTATGAACTGGACCTTCCGCAAATGCCGACGACGTGGCAAGATGCCGTCGACGCCTTCGAGTCCAGCCCCGAAATGGCCCGCATCTTTGACCCGCAACTGATCGAGAACCTCTTGCGCACCAAGCGGCAAGAGATCCGCTACATGGCCGAGATGACGCCGGACGAAGTGTTGCATCTGTATCTCGATACCGTGTGAGGACCGCATGAAAATCGGCATTCTGCAAACCGGCGAAGCGCACGAGAGCCTGCGCGACCGGCACGGCGACTATCCCGACATGTTCGAAACCCTGCTGGCCGGGCACGGGTTCACCTTTGCCCGTTGGCGGGTGATGGACATGGCGTTTCCCGATTCGGTTCGGGACTGCGACGGGTGGCTCATCACCGGGTCGAAATTCGGCGTCTACGAGGGGCATCCGTTCATCGCCCCGCTGGAACGCTTCATCCGCGACGCCTTTGCCGCCGGCGTGCCGGTCGCGGGGGTCTGTTTCGGTCACCAGATCATGGCCCAGGCCCTGGGTGGCAAGGTCGAGAAATTCTCGGGCGGTTGGTCCACCGGGCCGACCGAATACGATTTCGGCGGCCAGACCCTCAGGCTGAACGCCTGGCATCAGGACCAGGTGACGGCCTTGCCCCCCGGTGCCGAACCCATCGCCACCTCTCCTTTCTGCCGCTACGCGGGGCTGGCCTATGGCGTCAACGGCCTGTCGGTGCAGCCGCATCCCGAATTCGACGACGCCTTTACCGCCGGATTGATCGAAAAGCGCGGCCGCGGTGTCGTGCCCGACGCCCTGCTGGCCGAGGCCGCGGCCCGTCTGGGTCAGCGCCCCCCCGACAGCGGCCCGGTGGCCGACCGGATCGCCCGTTTCTTCCTGGCCGCAAACCAAGCCGCGGCCCAACCCGTGAAATGATACCGCCATGAGCACCTGGACCACCAAGATCCCCGAAGCGGCGCGCGACTTCCTGGCCGGCCGCCGGCTGGACGAGATCGAATGCATCCTGCCCGACATCGCCGGCGTGGCGCGCGGCAAGGCGATGCCGGCCTTCAAGTTCGACAAGCAGACGCATTTCTATCTGCCGACCTCGATCTTCCTGCAAACGATCACGGGCGAATGGGCCGACGCGCCGGGGGGCGCCGATGAATACAAGGAACCGGACATGACCCTGGTTCCCGATTTCTCGACCGCGACCGCCGCGCCCTGGACCGCCGACATCACGTTGCAGATCATCCATGACGCCATGACCCAAACGGGCGAGCCGGTGCCGTCGGCGCCCCGCAACGTGTTGCGCCGGGTGCTGGACCTCTATGCGGCCGAAGGGTGGAAGCCGGTCGTCGCGCCCGAGATGGAGTTCTATTTCGTCGAGCGCAACGTGGACCCCAACCTGCCGATCGTGCCGCCGATGGGCCGCTCGGGACGCAAGGCGGCGGCGAAACAGGCCTATTCGATGTCCGCCGTGGACGAATACGGCAAGGTGATCGACGACATCTACGACTTTGCCGAGGCGATGGGGCTGGAAATCGACGGCATCCTGCAAGAGGGCGGCGCGGGCCAGGTCGAGATCAACCTGGCGCATGGCGACCCGATCGACCTGGCCGATCACATCTTTTTCTTCAAGCGCATGATCCGCGAGGCGGCGCTGCGCCACGATTGTTTCGCCACCTTCATGGCCAAACCGATCGAGGGCGAACCGGGTTCGGCGATGCAT
Source organism: Rhodobacter sp. (assembly GCA_020637515.1). NCBI lineage: Bacteria > Pseudomonadati > Pseudomonadota > Alphaproteobacteria > Rhodobacterales > Rhodobacter > Rhodobacter sp. Next base: position 3,263,140 of record JACKKG010000001.1, read on the forward strand.
ATCCACCACTCGGTGGTGGACCTGAAGACCGGCAAGAACATCTTTTCCGCCGCCGATGGCACGGAAACGCCCGCGTTCCTGCATTTCATCGCCGGGATGCAGAACCACTTGCCCGCCGCGGTCGCGCTGCTGGCGCCCTATGTGAACAGCTACCGCCGCTATGTCCCGGACTTCGCCGCGCCGATCAATCTGGAATGGGGGCGCGACAACCGCACGACGGGACTGAGGGTGCCGATCTCGGGGCCCGAGGCACGGCGCGTCGAGAACCGGCTGGCCGGCATGGATTGCAACCCCTACCTGGGCATCGCCGCATCCCTGGCCTGTGGCTATCTGGGCCTCAAGGAAAAGCGCGAGCCCCGCGCGGAATGCCGCATCAACGCCTATATGGGCGAGGACGAACTGCCCCTGACGCTGGGCGACGCGATCGACCTCCTGGTTGCGGATCAGGCGATGCGCGAGGTTCTGGGGCCGGATTTCGTGGCGCTCTATGCCTCGGTCAAGCGGCATGAATACAAGGAGTTCCAGCAGGTCATCAGCCCCTGGGAACGCGAGCACCTGCTGATGAACGTGTGAGCGAGGCGGCGGGGGCTGCCGCCCCCGCACCCCCGCCTCAGGGGGAAGCACGGCTCCCCCCTGAGAACCCCCCGTGCCCGCCCCCGGCGCACCTTGGGGCAAGATGAAGCACGGCGTGGCTTTTCTTTGCAGGGGACGGGGAAACCGGCTAGGACGGGCGCCATGGAATTGCGTGTCACCGACCTGACCTGTGCCCGCGGGGGCGTGCCCCTGATCGCGGGTTTGAGTTTCGCCGTGCAGAGCGGCGAGGCGCTGGTTCTGCGTGGCCCGAACGGGTCCGGAAAAACGACGCTTCTGCGCACCCTGGCGGGGTTGCAACCGGCGCTGGCGGGTGCCGTTTCGTGCCCGCCCGAGCAGATGGCCTATGCCGCGCATGCGGACGGGTTGAAATCCACGCTGACCGTGGCCGAGAACCTGCGCTTCTGGGCCGCGATCCATGGCACGCGCGGCGTGGACGCAGCGATGGCGGCGATGAACCTGACCGACCTGGCGGACCGCCAGTCACAGAACCTGTCCGCGGGCCAGAAGCGCCGTCTGGGCCTGGCACGGCTGCTGGTCACGGGCCGCTGGCTTTGGGTTCTGGACGAACCGACGGTGTCGCTGGACACGGCGTCGGTCGCGCTGTTCGGCGCCGTGGTGCGGGCCCATCTGGCCAAAGGCGGCGCGGCGGTTCTGGCGACTCATATCGACCTGGGCCTGCCCGAAGCGCGGATTCTGGACCTGGCGCCCTACAAGGCCGCGCTGCCGGCGATTCCGTCCGGTTTCGACGAGGCCTTCCTGTGATCGCGCTGTTGGTGCGGGATTTGCGCCTGTCGATGCGCGCGGGCGGCGGCTTTGGCCTGGGGCTGGGGTTCTTCCTGATCCTGGTGGTGCTGGTGCCGCTGGGCGTGGGCCCGGACCCGGCGGTGCTGGGCCTGATCGCCCCCGGCATCCTGTGGGTGGGCGCACTGTTGGCCAGCCTGCTGTCGCTGGACCGGCTTTTTGCGCTGGATCACGAGGACGGCTCGCTGGACCTGCTGGCGACTTCGCCCATTCCGCTTGAGGCGGTGGTCGCGATCAAGGCGCTGGCGCACTGGATCACCACCGGAGTGCCCCTGGCGCTGGCCGCGCCGGTGCTGGCGATCCTGCTCAATCTGGGGGGGCCGGCCTATGGCACGCTGGTGTTGTCGCTGGCGCTGGGCACGCCCGCGCTCAGCATGATCGGGGCGTTCGGCGCGGCGCTGACCGTGGGGTTGAAGCGCGGCGGACTGTTGCTGTCGCTGCTGGTGCTGCCGCTCTATGTGCCGAGCCTGGTGTTCGGGGCGCAGGCTGTCACGCGCGCCGCGCAGGACCTGGACCCCGCGACGCCGCTTCTGCTGCTGGCGGGGATCACCGCGGGCTCGATCGGCCTGCTACCCTTCGCCGCAGCCTTCGCCTTGCGCATCAATCTGCGCTAGGTTCACGCCGCTGTGTTTTGAGACCCAACCGAGGACAGAATAGGACCGCTGCATGGCATCGCTCTGGGAATACGCCAATCCGGTGAAATTCATGAAGCTCTCGGGCTGGCTCTTGCCCGTGAGCGCGCTGTTGGCCGCCGGGTTGATCGTCACCGGGCTGGTCTGGGGCTTTTTCCTGACGCCGGATGATTACCGCCAGGGCGCGACGGTGAAGATCATCTTCCTGCATGTCCCGTCGGCGCTGATGGCGATCAACGCCTGGGTCATGATGCTGATCGCCTCGCTGATCTGGCTGATCCGGCGCCACCACGTCAGCGCGCTGGCAGCCAAGGCCGCCGGGCCGATCGGCGCGACGATGACGCTGATTGCGCTGATTACCGGCGCGCTCTGGGGTCAGCCGATGTGGGGCACCTGGTGGGCCTGGGACCCGCGGCTTACCTCGTTCCTGATCCTGTTCCTGTTCTACATCGGCTATATCGCGCTGTGGTCGGCGATCGAGGATGCCGACACCGCCGCCGACCTGACCGCCGTGCTGTGCCTGGTGGGCAGCGTGTTCGCCGTTCTGTCGCGCTATGCGGCGCTGTTCTGGAACCAGGGCTTGCACCAGGGGGCGTCGCTGTCGGTCGCGCCGGGCACCCGCATGGACTGGAGCTACAAGGCCCCCCTTTATCTGAGCATGACGGGCTTTGGCCTGTTGTTTCTGGCGCTGGTGCTGGCCGGCACGCGGACGGAAATCCGCGCGCGGCGGGCCAGGGCGCTGATCTCGCGTGAAAGAGCCGCCGCATGATGCCCGACCTTGGCGCCTATGCCACCGAAGTGTTGCTGGCCTATGCCGTGTCGCTGGGCCTGCTGATTGCCCTGATCCTGTGGGTCTGGGCCCGCGCCCGCCGCGTGCGCAAGGATCTGGCGGCGCTGGAAACCCGAATGAACCGGAAAGCCTGATGCCAAAGATCAATCCCCTGCTGGTCCTTCCGCCCGTGCTGCTGGCCGGGTTCGTCGCCTTTGTCGCCGTCGGAAATTTCCGCGAGGACCCGACGGCCATGCCCTCGGCCCGCGCCGGTCACCAGGCCCCCGTGGTCGCGCTGGAACCGATGGGCGAGCGGACGCTGTTCACCGATGCCATGCTGCGCACGGGCGAGGTCACGCTGGTGAACTTCTGGGCCTCGTGGTGCCCGCCCTGCCGGGCCGAGCATCCGCTGGTCACCGAACTGGCGGAAAGCGGCGTGACGATCCTGGGCGTGAATTATCGCGACACGCCCGAACGCGCCGACGCCTATCTCGAGGACCTGGGCAACCCCTATGCCGCGATCGGCGCGGACCCCCGCGCGCGGATGGGCCTGGATTGGGGCGTGGTCGGCCTGCCCGAGACCTTTGTGGTGGACGGTGCGGGCAACATCGTGATGCGCTTTGCCGGGCCGCTGACCGAGGCCGTGATCGCCAACCAGATCCGCCCGGCCATCGAACGCGCGCAAGGCGGCGGGTCATGAGCAACCCCTCGGATGCACGGCTGACGACCCAGGGGATGGAGGCGCGCGGCACCGGCAAGGTTCTGGCGCTGGCCTGCGGCGCGCTGGCGCACGAGATCCTGGCCCTGAAGGCCGCGAATGGCTGGACGCATCTGGACCTTCACTGCCTGCCCGCCAACCTGCACCTGTGGCCCGACCGCATCCCCGACGCCGTGGAACAGGCGGTGGACCGGTTCCGCGACGCCTACGAAAGCATCTTTGTCGTCTATGCCGATTGCGGCACCGGCGGGCTGCTGCAAGCGCGCTGTGCGGCGCTGGGTGTCGAAATGATCGAAGGCCCGCATTGCTACGCCTTCTTTTCCGGCAACGCCGAATTCGCAGCCCGCGCCGAGGACGAGATCACCGCTTTCTACCTGACCGACTTTCTGGTGCGCCAGTTCGATGCCTTTGTCTGGAAGCCCATGGGCTTCGACCGCCACCCCGAGTTGATCCAGATGATGTTCGGCAACTACGAGACGCTGATCTATCTGGCGCAACTGGACGACCCCGCGCTGGACGCCAAGGCCCGCCACCACGCGCAACGACTGGGCCTGACCTATGAGCGGCGGCTCACGGGTTACGGGGATCTCGCGCAAGCGTTGGCGCAGGCCGTGACGCCCAGCGTGAGGGGCGGGGGGACGGGCGGGGTGACGGGCGCGTGATGGCGCCGGATGGGCGGTTGTCTCGGCGCCGGGCAGCGCCTAGTCTGAGATCACCCCTTGCCCGATGGCGCCCATGACCCCGCACGAACTCGACCACGCCGCCCCTGCCGACGCCCTCGCAGACAGCCCCGCAGACGCCCACGCGCAGCGCCAGTCCCTGGTCGAACGCTACCGGCTGCAAACCTGGTTTCTGGGCATCATCGCCTTTTCGATGATCCTGTTCCTGCTGGTCCAGGCGCGGTTCATCCTGATCTCGCTGGTGATCGCAATCATCCTGTTTTCCCTGACGGCGGACGCGATCAGCGCGTTTTCCCGGCTCAGGATCGGGTCGTGGAAGATCACCAACTGGCTGGCCTCGGTCGCGGCCTTCACCGCCATCGCCGTGTCGCTGCTGGCACTGTCGGCGCTGGTCATCAGCCAGGTCAACACCGTGGTGACCACGACGGTCGCCTATACCGACCAGGCGATCACCGCCATCGCCCGCCTCGCCGCCTGGTTCTCGCCCGAGGCCGAGGCCATGGTCGCAACCTCGATCCGCTCGATCGAGGTTTCGACCTATATCAGCACGCTCGCGGGACAGGCCTCGAATCTGCTCAGCGCAACGACGCTGGTGATCCTGTTCGTCGGCTTTCTCTTCGCCGAGCGGCTGTGGTTCGACACCAAGCTGGAAAACCTGTTGCATGACAAAGCCAAGGCGGCGCGAGTCGGCCGGATCATCCATTCCATCGTGCGGCGGGTGAATCACTACCTGCTGGTCAAGACCGGAATCAGCGCGGCGACGGCGGTCGCGGTCTACGTGCTGATGGAATCCTTCAGCCTGGATTTCGCCGGGCCGATGGCGGTGTTGACCTTCGTGCTGAACTACATCCCGTCGGTCGGGTCGATCATCGCGACGATCCTGCTGGGCCTGGTCGCGCTGATCCAGGTGAACGAACCGGCGACGGCGCTTGTGGTTTTCGTCATCGCGGGGATGATCCAGTTCGTGCTGGGCTCGGTCCTGGACCCGATGCTGATGGGCAAGGCGCTGCGGGTCTCGTCCTTCGGCATCATCGTCTCGCTCAGCTTCTGGGGGGCGGTCTGGGGCATCCCGGGGATGTTCCTGGCCGTGCCGATCATGGTCGCGACGATGATCGTCTGCTCGCATATCCCGGCGGCGCGGCCGGTGGCGGTGCTGCTCTCGCGCGAGGGCCTGCCCGAGATCGAAGAGGCCGGAACCCCGCCCGAGGTCCAGACCGCCCGCACCGCGGCGGCCGAGTAGCGGGTATCGTTTACCCAGCCTTAACCCTTTCCTGCTGGGATCGGGGGATGTCGACCTATCATCGCCCCCGACGGCCTGGTGCCACCGTGTTCTTCACCCTCGCTCTCGACCAGCGCGGCAGCCGGCTGCTGCTGGAAGAAATCGAACGGCTCCGATGGGCCGTCGCCCTCACGCTGCGCGACCGGCCGGTGCGCATCGACGCCATGGTGGTGCTGCCCGACCACCTGCACGCGCTCTGGACCCTGCCCGACGGCGACAGCGATTACGCAACCCGCTGGCGCCTGATCAAAAGCCGGTTCTCGCGCGGCTTGCCAAAGGGGGCTATGCGCGACAGCCACCGGCGGCGCCAGGAGCGCGGCCTCTGGCAGCGCCGTTTCTGGGAGCATCATATCCGGTCGGACGCGGATTTTCAGGCGCGCCGGGCCTTTTGCTGGACCGCGCCGGTGGTGCTGGGACTGGCCGAACGTCCCGAGGACTGGCCCTTCTCGTCAATCCACCGGGACCGCGCCAGCCGTGCCGCGTAGGGTGCGTGCTGGCACGCACCCCGGGGCGCGAACGGTGCGTGCCAGCACGCACCCTACGCCTTACGAATCCATCTTCAACGCCGAGATGAAGGCCGTCTGCGGGATCTCGACCTTGCCGAACTGGCGCATCTTCTTCTTGCCCGCCTTCTGCTTTTCCAGCAGCTTCTTCTTGCGCGTCACGTCGCCGCCGTAGCATTTCGCCGTCACGTCCTTGCGCAGCGCCGACAGGGTCTCGCGTGCGATCACCTTGCCGCCGATGGCTGCCTGGATCGGGATCATGAACATGTGCCGCGGGATCAATTCCTTCAGCTTCTCGCACATGCCGCGCCCGCGGGCTTCGGCCCGGTCGCGATGCACCATCATCGACAGCGCGTCCACCGGTTCCCCATTCACCAGGATCGTCATCTTCACCAGATTGTCCTCGCGGTATCCGGTGATCTGGTAGTCGAAACTGGCATAGCCTTTCGTGACCGATTTGAGCCGATCGTAAAAATCGAACACCACTTCGTTCAGGGGCAGATCGTATTCCACCATCGCCCGGTTTCCCGCATAGGTCAGGTTCAGCTGGATGCCGCGCCGATCCTGGCACAGCTTCAGGACATCGCCCAGATACTCGTCCGGAACCATGATCGTGGCCTTGATGCGCGGCTCCTCCAGGTGATCGACATGCGTCAGGTCGGGCATGTCGGCCGGGTTGTGCAACTCGGTCATGGTGCCGTCGCGCATATAGATCTTGTAGACCACCGACGGCGCCGTGGTGATCAGATCGAGATCGTATTCGCGTTCCAACCGGTCGCGCACCACCTCGAGGTGCAGCAGCCCCAGGAACCCGCAGCGAAAGCCGAAACCCAGCGCCGCCGAGGTTTCCATCTCGTAGCTGAAACTCGCATCGTTCAGCGCCAGCTTCTCGATCGCGTCGCGCAGGGCCTCGAAATCATTGGCATCGACCGGAAACAGACCGCAGAACACCACCGGTTGCGCCGGCTTGAACCCCGGCAGGGGCTTGTCCGTGCCCTTCTTCTCATGCGTGATCGTGTCGCCCACGCGGGTATCGCGCACCTGCTTGATCGAGGCCGTCAGCACCCCGATCTCTCCCGGCCCCAGCTCGGCGATATCGACCATGCGCGGCTTCAGCACCGCCAGCTTGTCGATGCCGTAGATCGCGCCGGTCTGCATCATCTTGATCCGCTCGCCCTTGCGGATCACCCCGTCCATCACGCGGATCATGACCACGACGCCCAGATAGGGGTCATACCAGCTGTCCACCAGCATCGCCTTCAGCGGCGCGTTGCGGTCGCCCTTGGGCGCGGGCAGGCGCGTGACGATGGCTTCCAGAACTTCGGGGATACCCAGCCCCGACTTGGCCGAGATCAGAACCGCGTCGTGGGCGTCCAGACCGATCACGTCCTCGATCTGCTCCTTCACGCGCTCGGGCTCGGCGGCGGGCAGGTCGATCTTGTTCAGCACCGGCACGATCTCGTGCCCGGCGTCGATCGCCTGATAGACGTTGGCCAGCGTCTGCGCCTCGACACCCTGCGAGGCATCGACCACCAGCAGCGACCCCTCGACCGCGCGCATCGAGCGGCTGACCTCATAGGCGAAATCGACGTGCCCGGGCGTGTCGATCAGGTTCAGGATATAGGTCTTGCCGTCCTTGGCCGGATACTCGATCCGCACGGTGTTGGCCTTGATCGTGATGCCGCGCTCGCGCTCGATATCCATCGAGTCGAGGATCTGCTCCTTCATGTCGCGTTGCGCCACGGTGCCGGTCAGCTGGATGAGCCGGTCGGCAAGTGTGGATTTGCCGTGGTCGATATGCGCCACGATCGAGAAGTTGCGGATTCTGTCGAGCTCGGTCATGGCCGGCATATGAGCAGGTTTCGGCCAACCGTCAATGCCCCTTCACGGCCTGCGCCACGGCGGTGAAGGGGGATTTTCAAGGGGGGCCTGCCCCCCTTGAAGCGGGGGGTCCGGGGGGCAGCCGCCCCCCGGGCTCCGCGGCCCGGGCCCTAAAGCCCGGCCTCGATCACCCCGTGATAGAGCCGTGCATAGGCGCCCCCATCCACCGCGCCCGCCTCGCTGACCCGGTGCTCGGCCCGCGCCAGCCAGTCGGGCGCGATCTCGATCCCCCAGCCGGGCGCCTCGCCGACGCACAACGTGCCGTCCTGAACGCGGAACGGGTCTCCCAGGAACAAGCCCTGCTGCCAGGGATAGTAATCCGCGCCCTCGATCGAGAACTCCAGATAGGGGCCGGCGTTCGGCAGCGCGCGCAACAGATGCATCGTCACCAGCGTCACCAGCCCCAGGTTCGCGGCGTGCGGCGTGACCGGCACCCCCTCGGCCGCCGCCATGCGCGCAACCCGCAGCGTCTTGGACAGGCCGCCCAGATACATCACGTCGGGCTGGACGACATCGACCACACGCGTTTCGATCATGCGCTTGAAGACCCCCAGGTCCACGTCCTGCTCGCCGCCGGTCACGTCGATCTCCAGCGCCTCGGTCACCGCGCGCGTCGCGTCGAGATCCCACCAGGGAACCGGCTCTTCGTAATGGCGGACACCATGGTCCTCCAGCATCCGACCCACGGCGATGGCGCGCGCAACCGAAAAGCCCGAGTTGGCGTCCACCAGCGTGGTGATTCCCGGCAGGGCTGCGGTTACGGCGGGGATGATCGCCTCGGTCCGCCCCTCCCACTGGTCGCGGTCCTCGCCCATCTCGGCGCCGATGCGGAACTTGGCGGCGCGAAACCCGGCCTCGCCGCAGATCCGCTTCAGGCGCTCGGCCTCGGCCTCGGGCGTCAGGTCGCGCCGCATGGAGCTGGCATAGGCCGCCACCGGCCCCGCGCTGCCGCCGATCAGCGCCGTCACCGGCTGGCCCGCGCGGCGTCCCGCCATGTCCCACAGCGCGGTGTCCAGCCCCGCCAACGCGCGATTGCGGTAGCTGCCCGGAAACTTGTGTTCGGCCCGCTCGATCCGCGCCACCAGCGTATCGATGTCGCGCGCGTCCTGGCCCAGCGCCCAGGGGGCGATCTGGCGATGGAACACCGCCGCGGTGATGTCCGCGTTATAGGTCGAACACTGGCCCCAGCCGATCGCGCCGTCCTGGGCCGTGGCCTTCACGAAACAGACGAATTCGTTGTGAAAGGTATCGAGACGGGTCAGACGCATGGCGGGCTCCCTGGGGGCGGTCGCGTGACCGCGCGCGGTGGACGTCCGACCCTTGCGTGAACCGCCGCCCGGCGCAAGCCTCAGAGCGGCCGCGCCCCGGTTTCGGCCAGCCAATGCGCCAGGCGTTCCTTCAGCACCCGGTCGCGCGACAGCGCCGGCGTCTCGGGGTCGAGCGTCTCCAGCACCGCAAAGTCGAACCCGGGCCCCGCCGCGGCCTGCAAGCCCGGGTTCGGATGCCCACCCTGCGCCAGGGTAAAGCGCAGGCGATTCTCGATCTTGTCCAGCGTGGGCGAGGCGCCAATCCAGCGGTCGTCGCCGGCGCGAACCTCGTAGATGCCCGCTTGCGGCTTGCGCTCGCGGTAGGCGGAAAGGGCGGCCTTGCGGTCAGCATGTTTCATCGGGGGTCCCTCGGTTTCTGCGGGCTGCATAGCACCGCTCACGGGACGGCGCAATATTACCCGGGTAATATTGACTCGGGCCGCGAATCGGTGTTCATGCCCGTCATGGAACACGACACCCCCTGCACCGCCTTCACCCGGACCACGCGCCTTGCGCAGGGGCCCCTGTGGCAAGTCGCGCCCCTTGCGTTGGCTACCGCCGGGGCGCTGGTCTTCGACGACGCCACCGGACGGGTTATCGACCTGGACCCCCGCGACTGGGACGGCAGCCCCCCGGCGCCGAAACGCGGGCGGCCCCGGCTGGGCGTGACCGCGCGCGAGGTCACGCTGCTGCCGCGCCACTGGGACTGGCTGGCGCAACAGACGGGCGGAACCTCGGCCGCGCTCAGACGGCTGATCGACGAGGCGCGCCGCGCCGATGGCGGGCGCACCGCGCGCCGCCAGGCGCACGAGGCCGCCTATCGCGTCATGACGGCGCTGGGCGGCGATCTGCCCGGCTACGAAGACGCGACCCGCGCGCTGTTCGCCGGTGACCTGTCCCTGCTGGCCGAGCGGCTGTCTGCCTGGCCCGAGGACCTGCGCACGCATGTCTGTGCCCTGGCCACCCCCCGAGAGGACCCGTGATGCCCCATCTCATGCCCACCCAGGCCGCCGGCGCGGCGCTATACCGCCGCGACCCGCAGGGGCCGGTGGTGATGCTCAACCTGCTGAAATTCCGGGACGTGGCCGATTACGCGCGGGCGCCGCAGCTTGCGCCCGAACGCCCCATTTCGGGGGCCGAGGCCTTTGACCGCTACATCGCGCATACCCTGCCCTTCCTGACCGGGTCGGGCGGCGAGTTGCTGTTCCTGGGCCAGGGCGGTCCCTGGCTGATCGGCCCCGAGGCCGAGCGTTGGGATTGCGCGATGCTGGTGCGACAGGCGAGCCTGCACAGCTTCATGGCCTTTGAAAGCCATGGTCCCTACCTGGCCGGGATCGGTCATCGCACCGCCGCGATCGCGGACAGCCGCCTGCTGCCGCTTACTCAGTCCATGCGCGCCAGCACCCGCTGACGGGCGGCGGCGCTGTCGTGATCGTCCACGGCAATGAGCGGGGCCAGCTTGCGCAGCAGCGCGTCCTCGTCAGGCGCGCGCTCGTGATCGACCAGCACGACAGACCACAGGGCCTCGATCAACTGGCGGCGGCCGTCCTCGTCCAGCGCGAATTTCACCACCCGGGTGAAGCGCACGACATCGGCCGCCTCGGCCTGCGCGGCCTCGCCCCGGGCGCGAAGGGCCATTGCCGCGTCGCGGTCCAGATGGAACATCGCCATGAGCAATTGCGCGACCGCCGCGCGTTCCTCGGGGGCATAGACGTCGTCGGCGCGGGCGGCCTCGACAAGAAGCGCGGCGACGGCAACGTCCGCGGGCACCTCGGACCGGGGCGCATCGGGGCGGAACAGCGATTTCAGGGCGTCAAGCATATCCCAGATATGCGGCCATTGCGCGTCCGGGGCAAGCGCCGATCCGCCACCATTGCGTGAGGTTCCGCGCGGGGCGGAGGGGTGCGCCCCGCGCGCGTCAGACCGGCCAATCCGCCAGAAGGTCGCGTATCCGCGTCTGGGCCGCGTGGTATTCGCGGGCGATTCGGGCGATCAGGTCGGCCGCCGGCACCACGGCCTCGACCGCACCGACCCCCTGCCCCGCACCCCAGATTTCCTTCCACGCCTTGGGCCGTTCGTCGCGCTCCTTGCCAAAGGACATGCGGGTTCCCGCCGCTTCCAGCGCCTCGACACTGGTGCCGGCGCGCGCGAACGAGGCGCGCAGGTAGTTCCCCGTAACCCCCGTCACCCCGGCCGTGGCGATGATGTCGTCGGCGTGGGATTCGACGATCATCTGCTTGTAGGCCGGATCGGCGTTCGCCTCGAGCGTGGCAATGAAGGGCGAGCCGACATAGCCCATGTCGGCCCCCGCCGCCTGCGCCGCCAGAAGCGCCCGCCCGGTCGCGATCGCGCCCGACAGCAGAACCGGGCCGTCGAACCAGCGGCGGATCTCGTGCAGCAGGGCAAAGGGCGATTGCGCGCCGGTATGTCCACCCGCCCCCGCCGCCACGGCGATCAGCCCGTCGGCGCCCTTTTCGATGGCTTTGCGCGCGAACCGGTCGTTGATGATGTCGTGCAACACGATGCCGCCGGCGTCGTGCGCGATCGCGTTCACGTCGCTGCGCGCCCCCAGCGAGGTGATCCAGACCGGCACCTTCCAGCGCGCGCAGATCTCGACGTCCCGTTCGAGCCGGGTGTTGGTCCGGTGCACGATCTGGTTGACCGCAAAGGGCGCGGCGGGGGTGTCGGGATGGGCCTGGTTCCGGCGGTCCAGTTCCTCTGTGATGCGCCGCAGCCAGGCGTCCAGCATCGGCGGCTCGCCCGGGGCCTCGCGCGCATTGAGCGCGGGGAAACTGCCGATCACGCCGGCCTTGCACTGGGCGATCACCAGATCGGGATTCGAGATGATGAACAGCGGCGCACCCACCATCGGCAGGCGGGCCGCGCGCAGGGCGGCGGGGAGATCCGAACGGCGGGTCATGGGCGGTCCTAAGTGAATGCGGGCGACTGTTGGCGGGGGCGGGCATGGCGGCCCCGATGACAGGCTGCGCGAAGGCGCGCCCGGGTGCAAGCCCCGGGGCGGCCCGGCGCGCGCCCCGCCATCGAACCCGCGACGGCCGTGCCGCGAATTCCCGACGGCCGGCAAATAAATCCCCATGGCCTCATGGTGTTATGCGCGCCGCAACGGTTTTGGCGAACAAATGTCTCGCTATATGGTCGGGAAAGGCGCATACGGGGACTGCATACGTTTATTTTCGGACCTGTTCCTGACCGGCTCAGCTTTCGATCAGCAGCTTTGCCGGGTCGTCACATACCGTGGGCGGCACCTAGGAAAGGAACTCACGATGGCCAAGGGCACCGTGAAATGGTTCAACACGACCAAAGGCTTCGGTTTCATCGCCCCTGAGCAGGGCTCGCAGGACGTGTTCGTTCATGCGACCGCTCTCGAGCGTGCGGGCATCCATCGCCTCGATGACGGCCAAGCCGTGACCTTCGAACTCGAGACCGACCGCAACGGTCGCAGTTCGGCGACGAGCCTGGCGCTCGCTTGATCCTGCCGGGCGCCGATGTCCCCTCAAGGGGATCGGTGCCCGTGACCGGCCGCCTGACCGGGTGGCTGGCACCCCTAGAAAAGAAGACGTCTTGATAGAGATCAATTGGGGGACACCGCTCTCCCTCGTGTCGCCCCGTGGCGACGAAGAAAGTTTCAGCACCTTCGAAAAGGCCCGATACTGGTTGCGCCGCAAGTGGCCCGTATCGGACAGTGCCCGCGAGCACGCCCTGAACGAGGTGGAAGCCGCGCTGGATTGCCTGGCGCCCGCCGACGTGGCGCGCGTGGCATTCGTCGCTGCGGCCATCTCGGCCGGTTACAGGCCTGCAACCCGGGTCGAAGACCCTTGCGCCTGTGCGGCCTGACCTTGCCGGTCCCCGGACCGGCGCCCGTGCGTGCCCGCAGGGGCCCGCCGACACGATCGAGGTGATGCCATTGCCAAAGCTGACGCCTGTCACCGGACTGCCCCCGCGCGCGACGTCGCCGCGCCCTGTCACCGACAGGGCCTGGCGCGACTTCTTCGTGCGGCTTGGCGACGGTTCGCTTTACAACCCGCGGTCCGCGCCGGTGCGCCCGGGCCGTGAGACCACAACCTGCGGGGCGTCGTCGGCGCCCGCGGAGACTGTTTCCCGGTGACTGCGTTGACGCAGTTCGATGGCCAACCGTCGATCTGTGACCGCATCGTTTCCGCCGGGAAAGGGGGAAGCGGCGAGGACATCCCTCGCCGCTTCTTTCATTCGTGACCCCAATCGAGGAAAAGCCCATGGGATATTCTACGCCGAAGAAGCAACTCGATCTCAAGGAATTCTTGAGCATGCCGGGCAGGAAGCCCCTGAACCGGGCCTTTTCCTACCGCGGCCGACAGACCCAGGCCCCGGTCGAGGACACCAGCCCGATCGATCCGGTCGATGCGCCGCCCGCGCCCTCGGCGAAAGACATTCAGGATTCGTGACGCGGGTTCTTTAGCGGACCACGCCTGACAACGGATTCGCGCGGCCCCTGGTTTCCCCCAGAGGCCGCGCGTTGGCGATTCCCGACGGAATCAGTCGCACAAACCCGCGTCGCGTTCCTTGCGCGCGGCGCGCAGCCGGGCGGTCTTTTCGGCGCGTTCCTCCGCCTCTTCATCCAGGACGCGCTTGGCGTTCCGCGTCGTCTTGTCGATGGCGGTGAGCGGTTCTTCGTATCGGGTGCTCTTGGATTTCAAGCGCATGCCTCCTTTGCCTGTCTGTAGGGGGGTGTCGGTGGGCGGATCGACCAACGACCGTTTCACGCCCGCGCCGGGCCGCGCGCGGCCGCGCCGATGCGCAACCCTGTGACCAGGCCTCGGGCCATGCCTTCGATCTCCATCTGGATGCGGCCCGCGACATCGCGGCAGCCGCGCGAGAGCAGCGCCGCCACGATCCACCGGCCCCAAACCGGGCATTGACAGCATCGCGAAGGAAAGCCGCGCAAGCCCCCTCTACATGGGGATGGAAAGGCTGTGTTACAACCTGCCCCCCCGGTGCACCGCCGCCGCACCCATGCAGCATGACCTCGGCGTCCGGGCGGCCAATTCGGCGACCGCGCCATCGGTCCCGCAGATGATGCAGAAGCCGATTTTTTCAGACGAATAGCCGAAAGGGCCTTGTCAGGCAGGCGCTCGCAGGGGATCGCATGGATGATCCGTCGATGGCTGTGGATCGCTGCACGGTCCAACGCATGGGCCAGCGAGGCCAGCGTCTTTCCACCGCCGGCAGGCACGGTCAGCGTGACCAGACCCGGCGGAGTCGCCGCCTGCGCGCGTCCAACGTGGCGCGCATCCACCGCAGCACCTCGGCCGGCGGCGGCCAATCGCGGGGCGGCTCACCTTCACCGCCCATGCCGTCTATCTGCCGCGCCCCCGGATCGAGATCCCGGGCCCGCAGGGCATCCAGGCCACCTTCGACTGGCAGGCGGCCAAGGCCACCAGCCCCGCCCGCATGTGCACTGCCGTCCTCGTCAACACCGTCACGGGATACTGATCATGATCCGCCTGAATCTCTCGAACCGCCCTGAATGGCTGGACCTGCTGCCCGGACTGCGTGTCCTCGTGGCCGGCTCTGTTGCACAAATCCCGTGAGGGATTCATCTCGTGAATCCAGCGTGGTAGCTGGGATGCATGAGCAGGCCCACACCCCCCGCCTACAAGACCAGGAACTGGCCGGCCTATAACGAAGCGCTCAAGCGCCGTGGCTCGCTGACGATCTGGTTCGACCCCGCCATGACCTGGGCAGCCGCTCTTTCTTCAACCGGGCGACGTAGGCCTCGTGCGTCTCGAACGCGCCGAAGTCCGGGATGTCCTGCGCGAGCCGGGCGCAGGAGACCAGGTGCTCGGCGGCATAGCGATACCGCTTCGCCCGCGATCGGGTGTCCTTGAGCGCCATGGCGACCGTGCTGGTACGCTCACGCGCCCGCATCTCGTGCTCGTAGGTGGTGCCGCCCGTACCCCAGCCCACCGCTTTCCATTGGTCTTTCGGCGGAACCGGCACAGGCGAGCGACCGAGTTCTTCGGCCATCGATTTCAGGGTCGCCAATCCCTCGTCGCCAAGCGCCGGAGCCATGATGCCGATCAGGCTGTCATACTGGCCGTAACCGTTGTCCTGCAAAGCATCGAGGACCGTGCCGGCGAGCGCCTGCGGATCAAGCCGGACCTTCTCGGCGCGCTGACCCAGATCGGCGCAGGCCTGGTGGAAGATGCCGATGACGATGCCGCTGGAGTCGTCGCACCGCTCGAACACCGGTGTGGCGAGCGCCATGAACCGCCACATGAGCGCCAGCGCCTCATCGGGATCGGCCGGCGCGATCTGCTCGACGATGGCGCGTCGCTGGGTCTCGAGGTCCGTGACCAGCGCCTTGCGGTTCTTCCAGGTGATGAAGCTGCGGGCGCGGGCGATGCTGGTCAGCCGCTTGGTGATCTCCCGCGCCGCCTCCCTCGGGCTCTGGGCCCCGGCCAGCGCGAGCCGCAGCTTGCGCTTGGCGGCCGCGTTGCCGGTGCTGACCTCGATCAGCAGTTGCGCCAGGCGCTCTGCGCCCAGCGCTTCGAGGTTCTTCGCATTGAGGGTGGTCTTGGAAGCCATCGGATCGCCAGTTTCTTTTCCCCGAGCCTAGCAGCGGTCCGCGGACGCCGGAATCCGAGCCATTCGGCATCCGCGATCATCGAAGCAGCGAGCGTGCTCTGACCTACCCGCACTGGCGCGACGTGCCCGCCAACACATGGCGCTGGCCGAACTTCTCGGCCGCGGAGATCGCCTGCCGCGGCACCGGCTCGATCAAGATCAACACCGAGGCCATGGACAAGCTGCAAGCCCTGCGCGACCGCCTCGGAAAACCGCTGATCGTGCGGTCTGCGTATCGCAGCCCGGAACACAACCGCGCCGTGGGCGGGGCCCCGGCCTCGAAGCACATGCAGGGCACGGCCTTCGACATCGCCATGGCGAACCACGATCCCGCGGCCTTCGAGGCGGCAGCACGGGCAGTCGGGTTCCTCGGTTTCGGCTATTACCCCCGCTCCGGCTTCATGCACATCGACCTTGGCCCGGCCCGATCCTGGGGCGATCCCTTCCCGGTGCGGCCCGTGCCCTTCGCACCGGAACTGCCGCCCGCGCGCGAAGTCCTGTCGGAAAGCCGCACGCTGCGTGGTGGCGGGGCCGCGGGTGCGGCCACTATCGGCGCGGCCGGGGTGGAAGTGTTGCAGGACGTTCTTGCCGAAACCCAGTCCACGATCGAGCCGCTGGTGCCCTACCTCGACACCCTGAGCTGGGTGCTGATCGCCATCGCGCTGATCGGGATTGCCGTCACCATCCACGCCCGGCTCGATGATTGGAAACGGGGCCAGCGGTGATCGGCTGGCTCCTCACCCATGGCCCGGCGCGCAAGGCGCTGGGCCTGATCCTCATCACCGCAGCGATCCTGCTGTTCCTCCTGAACCTGCGCCGCGCCGGTGAACGCGCAGGGCGCGCCGCCGAACGACTAGATGCCGGAGAGAGAAACGATGCCATCCACCGCCAGATGCTCGCCGCCGCCGCCCGCCGCCCTGCTGATCGCGATGCTCTGGCTGACCGGCTGCGCGATGGACGGTTCTGATGCCCGTGCGCCATGTCCGCCTATCGTCGACTACACGGCCGCGGATCAGGCGCAGGCGGCCGACGAGGTCACGGCGCTGCCGGAAGGCGCCGTCATCGTGCGGATGCTGAGCGACTACGCTGTCTTGCGCGATCAGGCACGGGCGTGCCGGTGAAAGTCGGGCCGGGCGAAGCGCCTTACGCGGCAAGCGCCAGAGGCCTCGACCGTGGCGCATTGCCCGGCCCGGTTCATGGATTCACGCTGCCAACGAGCGGCAGGGATTCGCTGCTTGTCAATGATGGCAGATCCAGTCATTCCAGTCCCCTGCCGCGATGGGCACAATTGTGCACGTGACAGTTCGGCTGGATGCCGCAACATGAGATCGCCACGGCAATAAACCGCGTCACTTTTCGCGGTGCCGGAGGCTGCCTACAATCGTCCGTATCTCGTCCTCTAGATGCTGGCCGCGGTAGACGAATGACGTCTCATGCCTTGCATACTGGCCTTGCCGATCGGCGCTCAGCCAGTTGTAGGACCCGATACACAGAACATCGCTGTCGATCGCCACGATCTTGCTGTGCAACTTCGGCAGCTTGTGGAAACGGACCCCGATCTTGGCAAAGAGCTTCTCGACCGCTTCCATCTGGGTTAGGCCACCGGCGGCCGGTCCCCCGTTGAGCAAGGGGTCAGCAAAGACATCGATCTCGGCTCCCCGGCGGATGGCCCCTTCGAAAGCGGCGATCAGCCCCACGCGTTCCATAGTGCCCGCAATCACCCAAGGGCTGACGATCGTGTAGCGCCGCCCACCCGCCGAAAGTGCGTCCAGCAAGAAGGCATCGTGCCCGGCCGCATCCCGCAGCATCTGGATCTGGCCGCTTCCTTGTTTCAGGTCCGTCCGGGGCTCGGCCGCGAACTCGAGCGCATTGGTCTCTGAGGCGAACAGGAACTCCGACAAGATCGAACGGGGCGATCCGGTCTGGGCCGCGGCCATGACATCCATGTCGCCGAAGACGAGGCAGCTATCCTTGGCCCGAGAGACGGTGACATTCAGCATGCTGGGCGATGCATCGATAAAGCCACCGTCGGCGTGTTTCGAATAGACGGGGGAAAAGATCACGACCGGCCGTTCGGCACCCTGGAGGGCGTGGACCGTGCCAATGGTCATGCCTTCGCGCCCATCAACCCAAATCCTTCGGCTGGCGCAGGCATCGCGGATTTCGCGCACCTGACGACCAAAGGGCGTAACGATCCCGACGATCTGCTCCAACGGCTTGCGATAGCGGGCTTCCAAGCCAGCGCGGTTTTCGTCAAGCCAGGCGGCAATTGTCTGCGCCTCAAGCAGGTTGGCCCGACTGCTGCCCGAGGTTACCGCCCGACCGTCAATATGGAGATATCCAAGCGCCGGAAGTCCTGCGTCTGCGGGGGCCTTTCCCCGCAGTGGCCGGAGCCTTCCCTTGTAGCACAGAGCATTGCTGAAGCTGATGATTTCGTCGTAGCATCGCCGGTGCTCGAAGAGGTAGAGCCCCTTCTCAAGATCAGGATAGGGCGAAACACGGCAGGCCTCTTGCGCGAGGCGCATGGCACTGCCGCTGGTGCTGCAAATCCCGCTGGTCGCAAGCGCATCGATGTCGGCCTCGCCGCCCAGCAGCCCGCAGTTTCGCAGGTTACCGACGTCGACAGGTCGCGGCACCGAGGAGATCGGTTCGATCTGCTGCGTATCGCCGATGACAAGGGCGCGCTTCGCGAGGGCGAACGACGCTCCGGCGACCTCGGGCAAAACCTGACCGGCTTCGTCGACGATCAAGAGGTCGATGAAGTCGAAAAGGTATTCGGTCGCCCACTTCCCTCCGTCGCGCCGCGTATAGGTCATCTTGCCGGGCAGGCTGGCGAAGGTAGCCACGGCGCAAGGCGTCAACATCATCCGACGATGCCACCGGGGAATGACGGTCGCCTTGCCGTTCTTCCCCTTCGCAGCAACGATCGCGGCGAGGTCGGATTCCATCGCCAGCAGCCAGCGCCCTTCCCAATAATGCGTCGCCAGTAGGAACAACGGGAAGCGCGTTTCGAGGTCTGCACGGCGTTCCAGTTCGGCGAGGTCGTCGCCACCGCCGAAGGCTGATGCTGCGCCTTCCCAGCTTCTTTCCGCCTCAAGGAGATCGCGGCGCAAGGCCCTCGCGCTCACGAGTGCCTGTTCAGCCGCCTTTAGCGCTGCCTCTGCTGACCCAAGTTCTGTCCTAACTCTATCCTCGATCTCACTGACGCGCTTTGCGTTCTCCAAGCCTGGCAACAGATCGCCAATCGCCAGCCGGGCCCGCAAGGCGCGCTTTTCCTTGACCGACGAAAGGAACCCAACGACCGCGGTCAGCGAGGATTCCGAAGCCAGGTGCCGATCAAGCGCCGCCCTGGCCCCCCGAAGCCTTTCGAGCTCAGCGGTGCGCTGGGCGACATCGTCCGCCCGTTTAGCCTCCGTTGCTTCCGGGTCGGGGCCAAGTTGTGCGTTAAGGGCTTCTGTCGCAGCGTTGCGGCTGGTCGCCGCCCGATCAATCCGCGCAAGCTTCTCGACCTCGGATGCCATCCGCTTTTGGATAGCCGACACTACCGACGCCAGATCAGGGTTCTGCAACTCTGGAAAGGCTTCATTGGCGGCCAGCAAGTACGCTTCCTTTGCACGCTGGACATAGGCAACCGTTTCTCGCTCCGTCTGGAACTCTTCGGTCTGGTAGCGGCGCGCCGCTTCCAGTCGCCGCGAATAAGATGCGAGGAACATCCCGAAGCTTTCCACCTCAGGCAGCCACCGTCCGGCGAAAGGCCCCTCACCTTTGCCGAAATCCTTCCCGAAGGCGTCGATGATGTTGGTGACAGCCTGGTTGTTCGACGATGCCGCAACGATCACTGGCGGATCGTCCCCGTGCAGCGCAGCACGCACCCAGAGCCCGGCGACGGCCGAGAGCAGCATGGTCGTTTTGCCAGTGCCCGGCGGGCCGTTGACGGCTATCACCTCGCCCGGCGAGGACGCTTCCAGCCAGGCCAAGACCTGTCTCTGGTGCTCTGCCAAAGGGAAGCTCGCGTTCGAATGACCGAGGCGGCGTGCGAATTCCCGCTCGATCCGGTGGTCCAGGCCACCTGTTGCTTTGCGGGGCTGTGAGATCTGCGCAAGCAACGGGGCAGCGGGCTTCTCGGCGAGGAGCTTGTCGTAAAGATCAAGGACGCCGCGCACCGTGGCGTTGGCATCTTCGGCGAGTTCGAGGAACCCCAAACCGATAGGCTGGTAGTCCGCATCACCACGCGGCCATCCCTGTGAGACAGCATCCACCATCTTCCGACAATGCCCGAGGTATTCCTGCCAGGAGTCGTCTATCATCATTTCTGGCAGCGGGTTCTCGGTCAGAAACGAGTCCAGCGCGTCAACCGATCCGATGGCAAACTCGCCGGAGGGCAAAGGCGTCAGCAGATCGCGCGCCAAGGCATTTCGGGTGGGGGTGATCCGCCCTGCACGATCAACCGTCGCCTCTGTCACTACAGGCGCGACGATTTCCGGCAGGCCGCCCGCCCGCGCGGCCCCATGCGACGCCTTCCGCGCCACTACCAGCGGCCAGAACCGGACGCCGATCGCCTTTACCGAAGCTTGGCCGCGGAACACACGTTCCACGGCCTCATCCGGCAGCACACCGGTCCTCAGCGCCTCACCCGGCACATCGACAAACCGCTTCCGGTCTGCTTGCGTGAACTTCCCCTCACCCAGCGCCCCATCGGCAAGCGAAGTCCGCCAGTATCGCAAAATTTCCTCTGTCGAGATTGTCATCTTCGCTATCCGGCAAGCGGACCGGGCACACCGAGGCAGCTACCTTGGTCGATATAGTCGTGGACTATTATGTCAGCGAAAACCAACGCAACCTTCTTCATCATCAATCCAATGCCGTTCGAACCACGGGTTGATGATGGCGGGAACCGGAATCGCGCGCAACTGCGAGTTGCCCGTCGCTGCCTGCGGATGCGCGCTTATGCGCGCTGGTGCGGTTTTTCGGGTGTGGTGTTGATGTGGCGTTGATGTAGGTCGCAAACGCAAAAACCCGACGGTTTGCGTCGGGTTCTAAGCGTCTGATTTACTTAAGGATTCCGGTTGCGGGGGCAGGATTTGAACCTGCGGCCTTCAGGTTATGAGGCGTAACCCATTGATTCTTGATATGTATTTCTGATCAATGTGATGGCCAAAGCTGCCCAATTTCACAATGGGATTTCGGCGCGCGTGAACGGGGCTCATCGGCCTCCGAAGGACGCCGATATTGGCGAAAGGGCGCTCGCTGGTTGAGTCAGTGTTGAGTGTAAATTGGCGATTATGATCGGGGATGTTTGGGTAGAAATCCGATCTGAGGCCTCTCGTGCGGACATCTAGTCTTTCCACTGCGCAGCTGCAGTTCGAGACCTGCGATCACTTGCCCGTTGCGTGGCGCCATTACCACTGTCTAACCTAGTGGGGCGCGAGCCAAACGGGGTAGTCCTAGTGAACACGTACGTCGAAGAACTCATTGAGACTCTTAATCTTCAAGTCGTTGGCGAAATTCAAACCCCGAGTCGCACCGAGAGACGCCGCCTCTTGCCAGATGAAGCGCTCGCCGGCGACATGCCCGGGATGCTCTCGAAAATTCTGGGTACGAACGACCATTCGGTGTGGGACCATCAAGCTCGTGCCATCGAACACCTTACGAACCGGCGAAATGTCGTGGTCTCCACCGGGACTGCTTCTGGGAAATCGTTGATCTTTCAGATCGAAGCGATCCGACGTCTGACCGCAGACCCAGCTTCACGTGTTCTGGTCATTTATCCCCTTAAGGCTCTTGCGTCCGACCAATACGGGCGATGGAAATCGCTGGCACAGTCGATCGGGGTTGAAGAGTCCATTGTCGGTCGGATTGATGGCAACGTGCCGATGCAGGAACGGGATGCAATCTTGGCATCAGCCAGAATCCTGTTGATGACACCTGACGTCTGCCATGCATGGCTGATGAGGAACGTTGGCAGTGGGCCGGTCAGGCGTTTCCTAGAGGGCCTGACTTTGCTGGTTCTCGATGAGGCCCACATTTACGAGTCCGCTTTTGGGAGCAATGTCGCTTTCCTGCTTCGACGATTGATCGCAGCCAAAAAAAAGGCAACGCGCGGCGACGGGAACGCGAGACCATTTCAGATCGTCGCCACCACGGCTACGGTGTCAGAACCTTCCGAACATTTACGGCGCCTTTCCGGTCTGGATTTCGCCGTTGTTGAGGAAGAGCAAAACGGGGCACCGCACTTCCAAAGGCGGGTTCTACACATAAACGGCGCCGACTACGGCGCCGCAGGAGAGGCGGCCGTCACCGATATTATCAACGGAATAGTCTCTCTTTCCGAGCGACGCCGGTTCATTGTCTTCATCGACTCCCGTCAGGGTGTCGAACGTGTCGTACGATCGGTCGACAAAAAAAGCGTGTTCCCCTACCGAAGCGGGTATGAGGCTCAGGATAGGGAGCGGATCGAGAAAGCCCTGCGTGACGGTAGCCTTCATGGCGTAGTTGCCACGTCCGCACTGGAGCTTGGCATTGATATCGCCGACATGGAAATCGGCGTGACGTTGGGAATTCCGCAGTCACGAAAAGCGTTTCATCAACGTCTCGGACGAGTCGGTCGTGCCAAACCAGGCACTTTTTTCGTGATCGCGCCTCCTGCAGCGTTTGGGCGTCTAGGGCTGACGTTTGATGACTACTTCCTGATGCCCGTGGAACCGTCCAATCTATATCTTGGCAATCGATTCATTCAATTTGCGCAGGCGCGTTGTCTTCTCGAAGAAATGGAGGTTCAAGGATCAGACCTCAGCTCACCTCCAGGAAGCGTCGCCTGGCCATCTGGATTTTCCGAAATCCTAGCTTCCGCACGACCGGGAGCCGCCCGTTCCCGCGAATTTGACTTCATTGCCCAGTTGGGCGCGGATGCCCCCCATTTCAATTATCCACTGCGCCAAGTAGGTGAAAGCAGCTTCGACATCCAAGAAGGCGGCCGGGGAGATCATGATCGGATTGGCAGCATTGCTGTGAACCAGGCAATTCGCGAAGCCTACCCCGGCGCCACCTACCTGCATGCGGGCAGGGCGTACAATGTCTACGAATGGAAAACCAGCAGAGGCGAAAGGTCCATTCGAGTTGGCACTTCCAAGAATGCCGCGCCAACCAAGCCAATTCTCCGAAAGCAGGTCAATTTCAGCCTCCAGGCGGATGGCATCATTGATGGTCGATATATGACTAACGAGACCGGGCTTCTCGCTGAAGTATTTGTTCAAGTAAACGAAAGCGTCGAGGGATACCGCGTAGGCCGGGCCACGAAGATGTATCGGGATCTGCGAGCCACCAACCCGGCGATGTCCAGGAAACAACGTGACTTCAGGACGACCGGTCTTGTTCTGCGGATTGAGGAGGATTGGTTCCGTGGGTCACAGGAAGCCCAACGTTTGGTGCGCGAACATGTTGCGGACGGATTGCGAGAACTGCTTTCAAGTGAGTTCGGTATCGCTCCATACGATATTGACTCCGCGTCATCGAACATCGGCCTGCTCACCTCGTCCGGACCGTTGCGCCTCACGGATGCCGTTGTGATATATGATGCAGTCTACGGGAGCTTGCGGCTCACCGAAGCCCTCTACGACGCCTTCCCAACCTTCCTTGCACGTCTCGACCGCGGCGCTACGCTGGCGGGTGACGACGCCATGGTAAGCGACGTCAACTCGGAACGGCTTCGTGCTTGGGCCGGGACCCTTGTCCCCGCCGGAACAATCGACACCGGGAATATCGAAGTCCCTGATGGTTGGCTGTTGGTCTACAAGCGCGGCAGTGTCTTGGGAATCTACAAGAACAATGTCTTGTTCGAACGGGAAATCATAGAACCGATGTTCTTGGATTTTCCTGGCGTGCCGCCGGCATTGTATTACAAATACAGAGTGCCAGCTGAAGCGGACGCCTTTGTGCCACACGATCAGATCCAGCCGACTGGGCAAGAATGGGCCTGGGAACTCTGGAACTACGAGACGGGAGAATTCCGCGAAATTGAGACCGACGGATGAAGCTCACCCTGTCTAGGTCTCGGTGTCCATGATCAAGCGCGAGGCCGCGGATGCAAGCACATCCGCTCCCGCCGTTAGAAATCTCTTGGCGATCGCTTCACCACGGTCCGAGATACGCTTGAGAGACGGTTCGAGGCGCCCAAGGCGATCGACGTTGAATTTCATGGATACAAGTGTTCCTGGGAGAGAAAAGCCTCCAGGTTTCTGGGCGTTGCCGCTCAACTCCAGTCGCGAGTCCCCAGAGGCAATGAGGAAACGACCAGCCCTGCGGGCGATCTGGCTGGTTATGTAAAGGCCAAAACCAGAATTTCCCCATTCACCATCTTTGTCGTCTTCCCGCGGTCCCGTGGAGGGATCATAGATCTTCTTGCCAGACGTGCTGGGCAGCAACGCGAGGCGAATGGCGTTTCTGTCCGAATTCAGTCCTGCGAACCTCGGGTTTTCCACTAGCGCTCTGCGCAGTCCAATTCCCTGGTCAAGAACTGCGAGCTCGATCTCCCGATTTTCCTTCCAGTATTGCCCCATTACCAGGAGTTGGTCGCTATGACTATGCTCAGCGACGTTTCTGAGAATTTCCCGGAGGCAGTACCGGACCGTATAAAACAGGTCACCACTGGTTTCTCGAGTTATCAAGTAGGCTAGCCGGCCAACCAATATGTTGACGTGGGCTCCGACCGGCAAGCCTTGTTTCTGGGCGCTTTCTTGCAGATCCCCAACGCTGAATCTGGTTACAGGATAGTAAGTTGCGCTGCCCGGAGCGCTGTGCTTTGGCACATTCAGTCCACAGGCATCGTAAAAGCCCATGTTGGCGGCGTAGTCATACGCCGTCCACCCAAGAGAGTGGGCAATGCGCCCTTCCACATTGGCGCGGGCAATAACCGAGGCAAGCAGCAGCATCCCGGTCGGAAGCGCAAAGCCGATTCGAGAGAAGTCCAGAGCGACTAGGGACTGCGATTGAAGATCAGACGCAAAACCCAGTATGGCGTCAAAATCGTCAAAGGCGGGAACGAATAGCCCCTTCAAGACACCAACCTCTTCGTTCGTGCGCGACGCCAGCTTGTCACGCCACAGGCAACACGACAACTATTTCGACCAGTAATCCTCCACCAGCCCCACTCATACTTGCCACCGACCTCTCCCCCAAGCGTCGCTGGACAAATCCGAAACGCTCCTGGAGTGGGCGCGCGGCTTGGATATGTGCTCGCAGGCCGAGTCCGCATTGCGTGTGTATCCGCGATGCTATTGGGATATGACAGGCCAATCCTCGGGAACCAACGCGGGCGGTTTGGCCCACGGTTCTTCGACCAATGCATCCTGGAACCACGGATCGCGGAGGTTTGCGTGCTCAGTTACAATCAGCTGGAAGCCTGGAACGTCCTCTTGAGTGAATCTGAGTAGCAGCTCGAATAGCCGACGTACCGCAATAAGGTCGGCGTCCGCTTCGGTACTTTGAACCGATCCATCAGCCTGTTTGTATATCTGCTCCGACGGGAAGTAGACTTGGGTCGGCTGGTCGATAAAAAGGAAACGTGGGATCGGGCGGCTGTTTCTTGCTGCAAATAGATGTAGTGCCATCAATGCCGAGAGGTGGTACGCCAGATGGTTCTCGCCCCCACCAGTACGGCTCATTGGGACCGGTCGTTCGGGGCGATCGAAAATGATCGTTAGCTGCGCCAAGTTTATCCGCGCCGGGAAGTCTCGGAACTCGGCCTCGAATTCTTGAATGTACCGCGTTACCTGCATGGAGATGTTGTTGAGGATCGAGGTTAGACGCTCGCTGCTATCGTCAGACCCGATCTGTTGCTCAAGTTGTTTGACCTTGTTGGTGAGGCGGCGATTTTCCGCTTCTAGATTGGCCAGATCCTCATTGGGGAGGAGTGTTTCCAAGAACAGACTGATGCGGCCAACTACTCGTGCGGCCGCATTGTTGCGGTTGCCCATCTCGGCGATGATTTCGCTGGCGGAGATGGCCGCCGAGAGCTCCGCTTCTTTGTCAACAATGTTGCCCGCGATTTCATCCACCTTGCCGGCCAGTTCAGTCAAGTAAGCTTCGAGCTTAGGGCGCTGACCAGTGGCGATGCGCAACTCCCTCTCCAAGGATTCAAGCTCATTTAGAAGGACGACAGCGAGTGGGGAATCCAGTGCCAGATTTCTTTCACTAAACGGCCATTGCCACTCGCCAGTGTCGGGGTCTTTGGGTAGGGCTTTGATAGAAGCTAGGCGATCAACCTGTTCCGAGGCCTCGGATTCGTAGCCGCTTGACCGCTCAGCGAACTGTCGTGCCGCATCAATCCTGGCTTGGGTGTCTCGCCGATCTTGTCGCAAATCAGATAGCTGATCTTCAAGTTGCGATATCCGGCTACCATCGTCGTCTGGAACCACTTCGGGCGTCCAATACAGTGCTGACTTTAGTGATTCGATGATCCCATCGGCACCCGGAGTCTCGACGTCATGGCCGAGAATTCCAACGGTCCTGGCTTCTGAATAGAGCCGGATGGCCTGATCTTGCGAGGTGTCTACGGCGTCTCGCGCCTGCTCCAGCTTCTTGTTGCTGATCCGCAGATCCCGCTGTGCTATTCGCAACTTGGACTCAAGTTCGAAACGGTCATGGGACGAGACGCCGAGAAGGATCGGCAATGTATCACGTATCGTCTGCGGTAGGTGCTGCTCGTTCTGGCGATAAAAGAGTTGGTCTTTGTTGGCGACAAGTCCCTGCTTCTGGAATAGGTAGAAAAGCGTGTGTTTGACGTTAGCATCGTAGCTGTCGCGGCTGTGTTCAAGCGCGACTTCTGTACGGTTTTCTGGAATGCCGAGCAAACGCGACAGCAGTTCGACTATGCTGTCGTCGTCGGTGTTGACCATCAGCTCCCTGAAATCAGGGATTGGCAACTCGCTGCCTCTTCTGAGCATTGCCGTGCTGCAACTTGCGCCACCGCCGGGTGGGGTCGGCTTGGCGACGAGTACTTGCTCTTCCCCAAACTGAAAGATCACTGCAAACCAAGACACCTTGTCGCGAATAATGCCTTCTGGCACATTGAACGACGATCGCCCCATACAGTATTCGACAATCTCGGAAAGCGCGGACTTGCCCGTGGAAGACCGGCCGGTGATGACATTGAGCCCGTTCACCTTG
Source organism: Rhodobacter sp. (assembly GCA_020637515.1). Lineage (NCBI taxonomy): Bacteria > Pseudomonadati > Pseudomonadota > Alphaproteobacteria > Rhodobacterales > Rhodobacter > Rhodobacter sp. The sequence continues at coordinate 3,290,091 of JACKKG010000001.1, forward strand.
AACCGGAGATCGCGACGCTGGCCATCATGGCTGTAGATGTGGATCGATTTGATCTTCATGGGCGGATCCCAAATGTCGTGTAAACAGTCGCTCGGTCAGCAATGCGCGCGAATTCCCGGCCGACTATGCGCGCCACTTTCTGGC